>DATFYJ010000323.1:0-3325 GCA_035315105.1 Chitinivibrionales bacterium | reverse complement strand
ATGCGCGGCACATTCTGGATGCCGCACTTCAATACAATCTCGGATCCACCAATTTCGTATTGGGGAAGGTTTCCCTCGCATGAACCCGTTGGGCTTGACAAGTTTCAGATCCCCCTTTTACCGTATCGCAATCATTGCGCTGCCATTGATATTTCTTACCCAATGCCGCATCAGCAAGGACCCGGGTGCCGGCGCCGACCCTCAGGACTATTTGCCCCTGGACAACGACATCAGCGGTTATGTCAAGAAAGGCAGCGCCTCGACCATGACCGACCAGCAGTCGATCTTCAACGCCATCGACGGCGCTGCGCAAAGCTACATCAACTACGGGTTCCAGGAAGGCGTGGTGCAATTGTACAGCAACGGCAGCGTGGACATCAACGTTGAGATTTTCAACCAGGGGACCCAGCCGAACGCCCAGAGTCTTTTCAATTATTTCATGCCCACCTCTACGGAATTCCTAAGCCTGAGCAATCCGGCCGTGGTTGTGGATCTTTCTCAGGCGACCTCGTACACCATCCAGTACACCAAGCAGAGCATATTCATGCGTATAACCACGACCGAAAAATCCGATTTTGCGCTCGATATGGCAAAACAGTTCTATTTCAACATCGACAATAAAATCGGCACGGAATGAGCAGATTGCAGATTGTAGATTGTAGATTGAAGACCCCTGCCCAAAATGATGAAAAGGGTGGGCGGTGTTACTAAGTCATTTGTGGAGCATACCCATAGTCTTTCCCATAAAAGAAGGAGCATTACCGTGATAACCCGAAGAGAATTCATCAAGACCGGAAGCGCGGCCGCCGCGGGCGCCGCATTGTCGTCCGTCAATGTCATGGCGCAGGACAAGAAGAAGCCGCTTGTCGCGGTTGCAAAGGGAAAACCCGAGGAGATCGTCAAGAAGGCGGTTGATGCGCTCGGCGGCATGCAGAAATTCGTGAAACAGGGCGACCGCGTGGTGCTCAAGGCCAACATGGGATTTCCCAACCCGCCGGAATGGGGCACCACCACGCACCCGCAAATCGTCAAGGCGGTCGCGCAGCTGTGCCTCGACGCGGGCGCGCAGCGCGTCATCGTGCTGGACCATCCGTTGCGCGACGGCGCGGTCTGCAAAGAAAAAAGCGGCATCGGCGCCGCGATTGAAGGCATGAAGGGCGCTGTGGTCGCCCTGCTCGAAGATCCCAAGTTCTACCAGGAGACGCCCATTCCGAACGCGAAGCAGCTCAAGTCCACGTCCATCGCCAAGGAAGTGCTGCGCGCAAACTGCCTCATCAACGTGCCGACGGCAAAATCGCATGACGCAACAGGCGTGAGCCTCGGGATCAAGAACCTCATGGGGCTGGTGTGGGACCGCCAGTTCATGCACGAACAGGTGGAACTCAATCAGGCAATCGCGGACCTGCTGCTGGTTATCAAGCCGCATCTCACCATTGTCAATGCGGTGTACGCGCTCCTCACCAACGGCCCGAGCGGACCCGGAAAGACCGAGGAGCTCAACACGGTGGTGGCAAGCGCTGATCCTGTGGCCGCGGATTCGTACATGGTGGGCATCGCGCGCTGGTACAACAAGGAATTCAAAGGCAGCCAGGTGAAACACATCAAGAATGCGTACGACATGGGCCTGGGCGAGATTGACGTTGAGAAAATGGACGTGAAAATAGTATAAAATAGTACAAAAATAAAATTTCCTGGTGGGGAGAAGTCTCTCCCCTGGGGTGCAGCTTCCTCCCGCCAAAACACAAAGAAGGCGGGAGGTGATCTGCACCCACACCCCTCTCTGCGGGGGCGCTTTTCTGCCCTTCCTATTGGGCAGGCGCTCCCCCGCAACGCCCCCGGGAAAAAAGCATTATTAACATGAAAGTGAAATCGTTTTTCAATTCGCCGGAGTTTGCAAAGAATTCATTAATGTTTGTTAGCAGACAAAGGACCTTTTACTAAAGAAATTCCAGGATTTATCTGATGAAACTGTCAACCTTTCGCCGCGTCATGCAGGCCGTCATGTTTTCCCTCTTTGCCGTGCTCTTTGTTTTCGCCACGTACCCGTTTGCCGCCACGTTCCCGGTCGACGCGTTTCTCCGGCTCGACCCGCTCGTGGCCGCAGTGGCAATGATCGGCTCGCGCGCATTAATCGCCACCATGATGTGGGCGGCCGTGCTTCTCGCGCTTTCGCTTGTTGTCGGCCGGTTTTTCTGCGGATATGTGTGCCCGCTCGGCACGCTTGTCGACCTTTCTGATTTTTTGATTCATGGAAAGAAACATAAGAAGGAAACCGTTGAGCCGAAGCCCAATCGCAGGATCAAGTATTACGTGCTCATCGGCGTTGTCGCGGCTTCGCTGATCGGCGCAAACCTCCTCGCCTTCTTCAGCCCGATGTCCATTGCGCCGCGCATGTTCTCGCTGGTTTTGTTCCCGCCGGTGGTATGGCTTATAAACGCCACCGTGGACCTGCTTCGCCCCGTGTTCCTCGCCGTGGGTCTGGACACCTTTACCCAGGTGAATTTTCAGCGGTATTTCTTTTCGTCCGGCATCACGGCGTTTCTGTTTCTCAGCATCATCGTAGCGGCGAGTTTCTGGCGCAAACGTTTCTGGTGTAGGTACATATGCCCCACCGGCGCTTTTATTTCGCTGTTTTCCAGATTCGGCGTTGTCAAACGCAACGTAAACGACGCGCTCTGCACCGACTGCAAGCTCTGCGCCGCCAAGTGCGACATGCGGGCCGTTGCCCTCAATCCGCGCAACACCATCCTGTCCGAATGCGTTTTGTGCGGGGACTGCGTTGACGGATGCAAGAAACACGCGATCACCATTGAAATCGCCGGGCTCGGCTTCGGCAAGGCCGACCCGGCCCTTAACATCGAACGCCGCGGTTTCATCCAGTCCGCAACTGCCGGCCTTCTCCTTGCCGCGACCGCAAAGGCCGGGCTCAACAGCCCCAAAAATCTCAACGGCCGCTTTATCCGCCCTCCCGGCTCCCTGCCGGAATCCGAGTTCCTCGCGCGCTGCATCCGATGCGGCGAATGCATGAAAACGTGCAAAACGAACGGGCTCCAGCCCGCCGATCTCGAGGCGGGATTCGACGGCCTGTGGACCCCGCACCTGGTGCCGAGGCATGGGCCCTGCGAAGACAAATGCAACATGTGCGGCCACGTATGCCCCACCCAGGCCATACGCGCGCTCCCGCTTGAGGAAAAACAGTTTGTCAAGATGGGCACGGCCGTTGTCGACCGCCACCGGTGCATTGCGTGGGAGCAGGAAAAGCTCTGCCTCATCTGCGCAGAAATCTGCCCCATCCATGCCATAGATTCCATGGTGGTGGACAATT
>DATFYJ010000322.1:0-2701 GCA_035315105.1 Chitinivibrionales bacterium | reverse complement strand
AGTATCAGCAGTGGGAAGCCGCGAACCAACGGTATGGCCCCGTCCTCTTCACCATCCGCAGATACCGCAAACGCAACGACGACTACCGCCAGCAGTCCAAATTCAACATTTCCAGCGCGGAACAGGCAAAGAAGATCATAGGCACGCTTCAAGTGTGGATCAATCAAATCCAGCCGGAAGGTTCGGAACCAGTTCCTGCCGAAGAAGGCGCCTAGCAGCATAGAAATTGTCATTCCTGTCGTGCACGTGGATTAACGCCCCGTGCCGGTCAGGGCGTTGAGATATCATCCACTTTTTGTCACTGGAGGAAGTTGTGTCCAAGAAGCTCTATGTGGGTAACCTGAGTTTCACCACGACCGAAGAGGAACTCAAGACCCTGTTCGCGCAGTTCGGAGAAGTTAAGTCCGTCACCATTATCAATGACCGCGACACCGGCAGATCGCGCGGGTTCGGCTTTGTGGAGATGGAAAACGCGGATGCCGCAATCGCCAACACCAATGGAAAAGATCTCGGCGGCCGTGCACTCACGGTCAACGAGGCGCGCGAGCGCGAGGACCGCGGCCGCGGCGGCAACAGAGGACAGTTCGGGGGCCAGCGGTCCTGGTAGCATACCGTGGACGGCGCCTGACACAAGCGGGCCAGCCAGCCCACCTTTTGTGAACGGGCTTTTGGTGTATCGGGGAAGTCCGCCGCTCGCAAGAGCGGTCTTTTGTCAACCACAACAGGAGGAAATCTTGATAGAAAAGATCTTCGTAAGCAATCTTCCGCACGATGCCACCGAGGAACAGCTCAAGGAACATTTCCAGCAGCACGGCGCCGTGCGGTCCGCAAAAATCATCACCCACGGCAGGCGCCACCGCTCGCGCTGTTTCGGCTTTGTCGATATGGAAAACGCGGAGAACGCGATTGCGGAACTCAACGGCAAGGAATTCGGCGGCCGGCCGCTTCGCGTGAACAAGGCCTGGGACCGCGAGGCGCTTCCCAGCGGGCGTCCCCACCGTGAACGTGAGGGCAGGGGCGGCGGAAGAAGAGAGCGGCGGTACTAACCCGGCCTCACCAGCTCTGAACCGACTTCTGCAGGATCTGCTGCACCACGTCGGCCTCGGCGGCCGTGCGGCCGTCCGCCTCGGTCTGGGTCTGAAAATTGTACACGCCCTCCCCGGTCACCGTTCCCTTGTACAAAGGCGAATTCGCCTTGTTGTCGAAGAATTCCACCTCAACGGTAATATGCACCGCGTACTGGCTTATGGTCACCTGGCGCGCGCCCGTGGTGCCGTAGGTGCGCGGCGTGTTGCTGTAATCGACCACCTTGCCCCTGATGGTTGCATCGCCGCCGCTTGACGCAACGCGAAGCAGGTTCATCGAAACGATCTTGGTGGCAAGCTGCGCCGTGATGTCGTCGGCCACGCCGGGCTGGAGCGACTGGTTGCCGAACAGCGGTATGTCGACGGTTTTCAGGTGCGCGGGAAGCGTGGAGCCGTTGAACGTGTACACCCCGCACCCGCATGCGAGCGCCGCACAGAGCGAGAGGACCGTTGCGATTGTTTTCATGCGTCCTCGAACGGAACAAGGGTTATGGACGGCGCCGGCGCCGTCTCGTTTGAAAAGAATGCCCCCACCCGGCGCAGAAGAGCGGGCAAGTCGGCGCACTGCTCGAACCCGCCGTCGAGGCAGGAGGAGAACCGCGCCCCATACCCCTTGGTAAACATCCTGTTGTCAAGCACAACAAGCGCGCCCCGGTCGCTGTGCGAACGGATGAGCCTGCCCGTGCCCTGCCGGAACCTGATGATCGCCTCGGGCACCGAATAGGACATGAACGATTCGCCCGTTTCCTCCTCGCATTTGCGGCACAGCGCCCGGGTGAGCGGGTGCGTCGGGACCGGAAAGGGCAGCCGCGCGATCACCACGATCTCGCACGCCTTGCCGGGCACGTCGATGCCTTCCCAGAAGCTGTCCGCGCCGAGCAGCACCGCGCGCCGCGTGTGCCTGAATTCGTCGAGGATGGCCTGCCGGTTGCCCGAAAATCCCTGCGCAAGGATGGTGCAGTCGCGCTTCGACACCTGCTGTCTGAGCCGCTCGTATACCGCGCTGAGCATGGCGTTGGACGTAAAGAGCGCAAGGATGTTCTTGTCAAATGCGGCAAGCAGCTCCGTGATTGCGCCGGCCGCGTACGCCGGGTAGTCTGGCGATTCGACCGCGGGGGCGGACTTCACCCCGCAGCGGACGGCCTGCGAGGCCGAGAACGGGCTTTCGAACACTTCTGCCGCTGTTTTCACGGCAGGGTTCGCCAGAAGTCCTGCCTTGCGCTCAAAATATTCCATGGAGCCGCAGACCGAAAGCGTCGCGGACGTGAAGACCATGCCGCTGGCGTTCTTCTCCCAGATGGAGGCGAGGATCGCGCCGATGTCAAGCGGCACGCCGAGGAGCTTGATCCAACCCTTGGCAAGGTTCCCCTCGGCCCAGAACACATGATCGTCGGTTCCGGCAGCGCACAGGTACGCAAGGTCGGCGCGCAATTGCGACGCCGCGTCGCCGGCCGAAAGAATCTCGCCAGGCAATGTCTTGACAAAATCGGCATCTGCCTCCGTCTCGCACAGCTGGCCGTACCGCCGCAGGCAGTCCTGCACTTCGGCAAGCGCGCTGTCAAGCGACGCCGCGGCGCCGCTTTGCGAGAAAGCGTCCGGGCCCACGTCGAGCTGGA
>DATFYJ010000321.1:0-4745 GCA_035315105.1 Chitinivibrionales bacterium | reverse complement strand
GGAATTCCCGGCGGTCAACTGATGACCGCAAATCACGTCGAAAATTTCCCCGCTTTCCCAAACGGCTTGGAAGGCCCGGAGCTTATTCGATTGATGCGGGAACACGTTAAGATGTTCGGCCTGCGGGTCATTGCAGCCGATGTGGTCGAAGCAAACCTACAGTCCCGGCCGTTTATTCTCACCTGCTCAAACAAGGAACGCATTGAGACTCATTCTGTCATAATTGCCACCGGCGCCGCAGCCAAACGGTTGCCGTTGGAATCCGAACAGAGATTCTGGGGAAGAGGAGTCTCGGCGTGCGCCATATGCGACGGCGCCTTGCCCATCTTCCGGAACAAACCGCTGGCCGTCATCGGAGGAGGCGATACTGCCGCGGAGAGTGCGCTCCACCTCAGCCGATTCGGAACCAGGATCTTCATCATTCACCGAAGGGACAAGCTGAAGGCCAGCACAATCATGCAGCAGCGCCTTTTCGGCAACTCAAAGATCGAGTTGCTTTGGAACAAGAGCGTTATAGAATTCCGCGGCGATGATGTTCTCTCCAGTGTGCTGCTCAAGGATGAAACAACGGGAAACACGCAAGTCTTGGAAGTAAACGGCGCATTTGAGGCGATCGGTCAACATCCGAATACCGGGTTCCTTGGAAACCAGGTGAAATTGGAGGACTCCGGGCATGTCTGGACCAAACCGGGAACATCTCTCACCTCGGCTGACGGAGTATTTGCAGCCGGGGACGTGACGGACAGAAAATACCGGCAGGCAATAACTGCAGCGGGCAGCGGGTGCATGGCGGCGACGGACGCGGAGCGGTGGCTTCTTGAAAAAGGCCTCGCCGACACATAAGGGAAGGTGGATCATGACGGCAACCGTTAATAAGGACCTGTGTGTGGGATGCGAAATGTGCGCTCAGATTTGTCCTTTGGTTTTTTCCATGGGCGCCGACGGCTTCGCAACAGCTCTTAACGGACCTGTTCCGGGCGACCGGGAACCCCTATGCAGGGAGGCTGCCGAGAGCTGTCCCGTCGATGCAATAACGCTGGTTGACTAATACCACCGCTATTGCGTCGGGATGACAAGACGAAACACTCCGGCGCAGGGAACGAGGCCGGTTTTCCGCTTTGTCTGATTAGGCAACTAGGATTATCTTTCCATGTGCGCCTTTCTCCATGACCGCTGAATGTGCCGCGGCCGCATCCTTTAAAGGAAATTCCTTTCCGATGACCGGCCTGAGCGTGTTGTTTGACAACCCGGCAATGATGCCGGCATGAATGGACTGGAGGTCTGCCGCTCCCGCGTTGAACAGCGTCATCCCGAGGATCGAGGCATCACGGGCCATCAGGTCGCGAGGATTGATCTCGACGTTCCCCCTGCTGCCGATCACGACGATGCGTCCGTTTTTCGCGAGGACTGCAAGGTCGGTGGCGAGGTTGACGTTTGCGAGCATCTCCAGCACGATGTCCACGCCGCGGTCCCCGGTGATGGATTTTATCTTGTCCAGATACCCCGGCGCGGTATGATCGAGGACATGTCCCACGCGTTCGACGGCAAGCAGCGCACGTCCGCGCTCCGATCCGCCGGTGGCGATCACCGTAAGGCCGGCGGCCAGCGACAGCTGGACCGCGGCGATGCCGACCCCGCCGGTGGCGCCGTGTATAAGAACGGTCTCTCCCGCAACGGCGCGTGCACGCTGAAACAGGGCGCGGTACGCAGTGCCGTAAGGTACGCCGAGCGCAGCGCCCTGCCGGAAATCAACGTTATCGGGAAGCAGGTGAAGGTGATGTTCTTCGCATACTGCCTTTTGCGCATAGGTCCCGGTTGTCGAGCCCGAGGTATAGACCCTGTCGCCCGCCTTAAAGGAAGTAACGCCGGGTCCGACCTCTTCGACCGTACCGGCGGCATCGGCGCCGGGAGTGTAGGGAAGGACAGGTTTCCGCGCGTAGGCTCCGGACCGGATATAGGCTTCCACGGGGTTGACGCCTGCGGCGGCGATCTTGACGAGCACCGTTCCTTCGCTTGGATGAAGGTCGCTGACTTCTTCAAACTTCATCACCTCGGGCAGGCCGAACTCATGTATTCTGATTGCTTTCATAAAGTGCTCCTTTGAGGCGGCTGGTGTGTTATAAATCAGGTAATGATTATCAGGCGGATTTTCCTTTCCAATTCAAAGGTAAGAAACGCAAAAGGCGTGCCGTTCTTAAAAACGAAATGTCCCAAATTGCTCTCTCCACAGTTTTACCGGTTAAGAATAGGGTTTAGTCCCGGAATATATTTTCTAATTTGGAATTTTTGTCCGCACGTTCCGGAGAGTACCAATGATCGATGACCTTTACGCCCTGCTGGCAAGAATCGGTTTTAAGGAACCCCTCCATTCACCGATAACGCACATGCCGATCGGGCTTGTTGTCGGCGCGCTGATATTTTTTCTTGTCGCCGTCATTTTCAAACGGAAAAATTTGGTATTGACGGCGCGGCACGCTTCGATCCTCGCGTTCATCTTCGCGTTTCCCACCATCATGCTCGGCGTTATGGATTGGATCCATTTTTACCACGCCGCGTTATTTGTGCCCATCATAATCAAGATGACGCTTGCCGGGATCGCGCTCATCGTGCTCGGCACGGGGATCATTCTCGGTTCCGAAATCAAGCTGCATACCATGACAATGACCATCCTTTATGTTATAGCTTTTGTCGCAATGATAGGATTGGGTTATTTCGGATCCGGCATTATTTACGGACGCGGATTGCAGATCAAGGCACCAAAATTTTCGGTCGCCGCCGGGGGGCTTCCCGCGGCAGGCGGTCCCACGGATTCCGCGGGACGAAAGCACCTGGCGGCGGAAAGCGTTACGGTGAAATCGGATACTGTCCCGAAACAACATGCGCTGGATTCGGCAAGGGCCAGGTAGGAATCGGGAGGATTTCAATATGTCAAGGTCAATGATCATGATCCGGATTATCAAATTTTACCTACGTCGCTGTGCCGTTTGCTCGTTTCTCGTCGTTATAGCTGCGACCCTTTGTCCGCTGTTCGCCCATGGCGGGCACAGCCACAAACCTGACCTTCGCCAAGGCGCTGCGATTGACTCCATCGCACTTCTGCCCGCTGCCGCGGACACCGTTACGTCGGGCGCGATGGGCATGGACGAAAAGCCGGGTGCATTGGTCCCGCTCGATATTCCTTTCGTCACCCAGACGGGGGACACGATCCGTCTCCGCGACATCGTGAAGGGGCCGACCATACTTTCCCTACTCTACTATAAATGCCCGGACGCCTGCAGCACCCTTCTTACCTCAATCGCAAACGTGCTGCGGCCGTTTACCGATAAACCGGGAACGGCGCCGAATGTGATCACCATCAGCATCGATGAAAACGAAACGCCGGCGGATGCGATGAAGGCAAGGACGATAGCGTTCGAGGCGGTACAGAAACCGTATCCCGCACAGCGGTGGCATTTTCTCACGGGTCCGGCGGAAAGCATTAAGAAAGTGACCGCCGCCGTCGGCTTCCGCTATGTCAAGAAAGGGAACGAATTCGACCATCCCCTCGGTCTCATCATCCTTTCGCCGCAGGGTAAGGTGACGCGCTACATTCTGGGCACCGATTTCCTTCCCATGGACATCACCATGTCCCTCATGGAGGCGTCAAACGGTACGGTGCAACCGACCATCGCGCGCGTGCTGCGCGCTTGTTTCAGCTATGACCCCAAGAGCCACCGGTTTGTGTTCAAAATTCTTCAGGTGAGTGCCACGGTAATTCTTACCCTTCTCGGGATTTTTGTGGCGTATTTGATTGCATCCGGAAGAAAGCGCAAGCAATTGGAACCCCGCCGATGAGCGAAATCGTCACCGATAATTCCGACTACATTCCCTACTTTCTTCACAAAGGGAAATACCCAGGTGTATTGGGCTGGCTTCTAGCCACCGATCACAAGCGCATCGGGCTTTTGTATCTGTTTTGCATCGCCACGTTTTTTTCCACGGCGGTGGTCATCGGCGTGATAATGCGCATCAACATGCTGCACGGCCACGTGATTCTCACGCCCCAGCAGTACAACGCAGCGTTTACCCTGCACGGAATCATCATGATTTTCCTTGTGGTGATCCCTGCCGTGCCGACCATTTTCGGAAACTTTTTCCTGCCCATTCTCATCGGCGGCCGTGACATGATTTTTCCCAGGCTCAATCTGTTCACGTGGTATTTGTTTGTGCTTGGCGCGGTGCTCGCCTTGGTTTCCGTGTTTTTCGGCGGGGGAGCGGTCGATACCGGGTGGACATTCTACGTACCGTTCAGCCTCAAGACCACCGTAAACGTCCCGCTCGCGGTATTTGCGGTTTTTATTCTGGGCATGTCGTCGATTCTTACCGGTATCAATATCGTCACCACGGTGCACCAGCTCAGGGCGCCGGGCATGGGATTTTTCAGGATGCCGCTCTCGGTGTGGGGATTCTATGCCACCGCATGGGTTCAGATCCTTGCCACGCCGATCATCGGCATCACCATGCTTCTCGTGGTCATGGAGCGGCTTTTCGGCATCGGTGTCTTCGATCCAACAAAAGGCGGCGACCCGCTGCTTTACCAGCATCTTTTCTGGATTTATTCCCATCCGGCTGTTTACATTATGATACTGCCGGCAATGGGGGTGATCTCCGATATTTTCCCCGTCTTTTCACGCAAGAACATTTACGGCTATAAGATGATCGCCTTTTCGAGCCTTGCCATTGCAAGCGTCGGTTCACTGGTATGG
>DATFYJ010000320.1:0-3511 GCA_035315105.1 Chitinivibrionales bacterium | reverse complement strand
AGGTACTTGGGGTCGGACACGAAGGTGAGGCTGTGTTCGTCGGCATCCCCGGGGTCTGCAAGGCCGTGGATCTCGATGTTGCCGAGAGCGGGATCAAGCGGCGCGCTTCCGAGCTCCCGGGCGATATGGGAGAGCTTCACGCCGCCTATTCCTTATTGAGGATGTTGATCACGCGCTCGGTGAGGTCGAAGGTCTTTTTGGCGAAGATCACCCCGCCCGCGCGGGCGTCGAAGATGAAATCGTAGTTGTCTTCCTTGGCGATCTTGTCGATGATTTTCTGAATCTTCTCGATAATGGGCTTGGTGAGCTCCTCGTTCTTCGAAAGCGCCTCGCCCTTCTGCCCGAACTTCGTCTGCAGGAAATCCTGGTATTCCTGCATTTTCTGTTTGAGCTTCGCCTCGATCTCGGTCCTGCGCTCGGCGGAAAGCAGCAAACTCTGCTTGTCGAGCTGGTCCTTAAGATCCTTGATCTCCTTCTGGCGCGTGGAGGCGTCCTGTTCCCACTTGGCGACTTCCTTGTCGAACTTCTCCTGCGCCTCCTTGGTGCCGGAGTAATTGCGGAAAATCTCCTCCGAATTGATGTACCCGATCTTCATCTGGGCGCCGACCATGGAAAGCAGACCGGCCAGAACAATCGGCATGCCGAACATCGCAAACCGTGAATTCATAAAAACCTCCGGAATATTGAATGTGATTTTCGCATTCTGAGCAGTTTCTTGACTTGACAAGCCTATCTGCTAAAGAAACCTCACCGCAAAGGCGCAGAGAACGCAAAGAAGAGAATTATCGAGTCCTAAGCTCTAAAAATACCGTCTTCTTCCCTTCGCGACCTTTGCGTCTTTGCGGTGAATTTTTTAAATCAGTACTAGAATCCTTTTCCGAGCTGGAAACCGAACTCGAACCCGTGGATCGCGACGCCGAAATGCTTGTACTGGCTGGGCTCGCGCAGTCCCCAGCCGAAATCGAACCCGAGGAGCCCGAGCATCGGCACATCGAGCCTCAGCCCGAAACCGACGCCGGGATACAGGTCGGTAAGAGAGACCTGCTCCAGGCTTTGCCACGTGTTGCCCGCGTCTCCGAACATCGAAAGATATAATGTCTGCTCCAGCACCGGAAACCGGATTTCGCTTGACATCGTGAGAAGCGCCACGCCGTTCTGGGGATAATCTACGCCGCCGAAGGTGCGGTCTTTGTATCCGCGTATGATGCCGTCGGTGATCCACGACCCGCCGCCCGCGAACGCGTCGTACCGGGAAAGATGCATCTGCCCGGAACCGTCCGCCGGGGTGATGAGCCCGAATTTCGACTTGGTGCACAGCACGAATTTCCAGAACAGCGGGAAATACCAGTCGTAGGTGACCTGTGTCTTGACAAACCGGTAATCGCCGCCCACGCCGGAAATCTCGGGGGAAATCTCAAGACGCGAGCCCTGGTTGGGAAAGGTGGGCATGTCGAAGTCCGAGCGGACAAGCGAGAACCAAACCTTGCTCTGGAACCCCTTGGGCTCCAGGTGCACGCCGTTGGCATACAGCGTGGTCTGGGTGTCGCTTTCCTGTTTCCAGGCGAATTCGTACCCTACCGTCCCCGAAAAATAATCGTCGGGCCACTTGAGCTTGCGGGAGGCGCTTCCCGTAAACCCGTACTGGGTCTGCTCGCCGTAGTAATTTCTCCACAAGGCGAATATGCTGCCGTTGAGGGTGGTCGGCGTGTTGAATGCCCACGGCTCCATGAATCCTATGGAAACGTCCTTGCGGTTCTGGCCGTATTCCAGATTGAGGTCGAGCCGCTGGCCCGCGCCCCGGAAATTCGGGATCGAGGTCGTGAACGTGCCCATGATGCCGTCGACCTGCGAATAGGAGGCGCCCAGCGAAAGCTGTCCGATGTTCTCTTTTTCGGTGATGGCGAATTCCAGATCCACCGTGCCGTCGTCGTTGGGGTGGAGGTCGGGCTTCACATTGCTGAAGAAGTTGAGCTGGTACACGTCGCGCACGCTCCGCATCATCAGTGACTGCTTGTACTTCTGGCCCGGCATGATGGCAAGCTCCCGGCGCACCACCTTCTCCTTGGTCTTGAGGTTGCCCGTGACATCCACCCTA
Source organism: Chitinivibrionales bacterium (assembly GCA_035315105.1). Classification (GTDB taxonomy): domain Bacteria; phylum Fibrobacterota; class Chitinivibrionia; order Chitinivibrionales; family FEN-1185; genus FEN-1185. Next base: position 1,416 of record DATFYJ010000320.1, on the reverse strand, counting down.
CGCACGATGGCCGGTTTTCCTTCGGTGATGTCGAAGGTGACGTCGACGGTGTCGCCGCGGAACAGCTGACGGTCGCGCACCTGCACCCAGAGATACCCCTCCTCGCGGTAGGAGTTCACCACGAATTCCTTGGTGGCGTCGAACTTGCTTTTCTGGAACGGTTTCCCTTTCTTCATGAGAATTGTACTGGTGAGTCTCCCCGTTTCGATCACCTTGTTGCCGGTGAAATAGAAATCACCGGTGACGAACCGCTTGCCCTCGGAAAGCTCGATGGCGATGTACAGGTCTTTCTGGTTCGGCCCGTACCACATGCTGTCGTGCACGACCCTGGCGTCCATGTATCCCTGGTCGTTGTAGAACAGGATAAGGGAATCGAGGTTGTTCTTGTACTGTTCCTCGTCGAAATCGCCGCCCCAGAAGAACTGCCGCTCCTTGGTCTTGAACGTCCAATGGAGCTTGCTTTCCTTGAAGGCGGCGTTGCCCTTGAACATGATCTTCTTGATGAGCACCTTGGGACCGTCGTTGAATTTGAATTTGACAAGCACGTTGCCCGGGATCTTGGTGGGCATCGTCTCGGTCTTGATGTCGGCCAGGTGAAACCCTTTCTGCGCATACAGCTTCTTGAGAATCACCGTGTTCTCGAACAGGAGCGCGTCGCTGCACACCGATCCCTTCTTCATCGTCATCTTTTCCTCGAGATCCTTCTTGGTGAGCCTCTTGTTGCCCGACAGTTCAACCACCTCCACCATGGGATACTCGCCGAGCACGAGCGTAAGCGACGCCGAGGAGTCGGTCTCCTTTGTCACGTAGAAGTCCGCGGACTTGAAATACCCGAGTTTGTAGAGATTCTTGAGCGCCAGCTGCACGTCCTGAGCGTTGAAGTCGGCGTGTTCCCGCAGGCCGATGCTGTTTCTCACCAGCGTCGGCTGCTGGACCGAAAGGCCCTGGATCATGAGCGTGTCGAGGACCTTGGCGCCGGCAAGCATTGCGACGGCGAGAACGGCGAGGAGGGCGGCGTGGGCGTTTTTCATGTGCATCCTAGAAATCGAACAGTTTCCGCACGTTTTTTATGGGCAGCTGCAGCCACAGATACACCGTGGGGTTGGCCTCAAGCGACTTGTCTCCCTTGTAAACACCGTAATTGACGTCCAGGAGAATCGGTTGCAGCGGTTGGAACTCAAACCCGAAGTCGTACTGCGGCCTGAGAACCGTGTCGACGGGCACCAGTTCCGTCCGCCACTTGAGGAAGACCTTGTCGTAGAGTATATACCGCCCTACCGTGACGCCGACGTTCGCGAACGTGAGGTAATCCCATTTGTTCCAGTCGAATTGGTGCGCGTAAAGCTTATTAAAATAATTCGACGCAATGGACGTTTCAACGTTAATCACGTCGAGCCCCAGCGTCCGGGCGAGACG
>DATFYJ010000319.1:0-5405 GCA_035315105.1 Chitinivibrionales bacterium | reverse complement strand
TCCTTGTTGAAAACGTCGACGCGATTGCCGACGACGGTGAGCAGCTCGAGCATCTGGCTCGTCGGGAAAATGCTGTCGCCGCTTTTCTGGAATTCCTGCAGGGCGTGGTCCAGGTCGCCGCTCCATGCGTCCATGGTGAGCCCGGCCGAATCCTGCTTCAAACTCTCCGCCTGCGCAATAAGACGCGGAAGGTGAGGCAACACAATCCGCTTGAATTCCTCGCGCAGTTTGTCAACGTAGGCAAGCAGGATTTTCCGGTAGTATACCTCCACGACGATCGGCGGAAGCCAGCGCGGTACCGGGCCCAGGGTGCGCTTGATCCGGTGCGCGCGGGCCGCCAGCTGGTGATGGATAAGGGTGGAGAGCGGCATTTATACTCTTACTTTCCCCTTCACTTGACAGGCGGCGCGCACCTGCGCCTCTGTGAAATTGCCCGGGTTGTGCTGCAGGTCCACGTCGCCCTCTATGCGCTTCGGGAAATAGTCGAGCGTAGTAAATTGGTTGTCCGATGCGAAGAAGTCGCCCGGCAGTTCCTCGGGTAAATATTCGAACGAGGTGATCTTATTAAAATAGCAATGCAAATCCTTCTTGACTTTCCCGAGATATTGAAAGGATGTAATGTCGTTGTTGTGAACGTGGCAGTCGTTTGTTTCATCCGGCATGAACCGCAGCGATTTCAGGCCGGACGAATTGCAATGAAAATCCTGGACGACCTCTGGCGATCCCTGCAAGGATTCCAAGGGATTATGGTTGCTTATAAACGCGCCGTCCACGAATCGCGGACCGCCGATGTGGTCTTTCAGCTGATTGCCGCTGATCTTGAAAAATCCATTGACCTTTTCTGGAATGTGAAGCCCTTGTAGCGTGGTGAGTCCTTGCTTTTCCAGATCAATGCCGTCGCTGCTGTCTTGAGCAACAGAGTCTTTCGCATTCGGCTTTTTGGGACCGCCGAGGTGGCCTTGTGGCATATTCTTGTTCGCGCCGCCCTTCGCGCCGGCAAGCGCCAGCTGGTTCTTCGCGTCGATCTCTGCCTGCTCCTCTGCAGGCGTCTTGAAATTCGGGTCTGTCTCGTTCTTACTTAAAACCGTTTCAAAAGAATATGCCTGGCCGCCGAACCTGCTCTTTCCTATTGTGACTTGCGGGTCCACAATGGCACCCATGGCGACGTATTTGCCGTCCGTATCCGCCTGCTTATTGCGCATGTCAACAAGGTCTTTCTGCGTGGGCTGCCAGAGCGGATTGAACTTAATCGGGCTGTCGTCCTCCACGACGTGGCCGAGTCCAATATTGGCGTAGTTGACAAGGCGCTCCATCTGGTCGAGCATCTTCTCTTCTTGCATCACGTTCACGCGATCGTACCAGAAGCGGACCTGGCTCGCCTCGTCGTCTGAAAGCCCGCCCTGCGATCGGCCGTAAAGCAGGCACATCGGGATACCCTTCTGCGCGCAGAGGCTTTCGAGAATCAAGTCCACCAGTTCTTTCAGGCCGGTAGTCGTCGATGAATGCCGCTCGAATCCGCCTTGTCCGTTGGCGGGATCCACCAGGATAGAATTGAGGACGTGCTTGCTCTGGTCGATCTGGTTGATGTACGCCTTGATCGTTTCCTCATCCTTCTCGGCAAGCAGCTGCAGGAGGTTCGGAACCTTAAGCACGCCGATCACGAACTCGCCAATAATGTGCTCGATGTTGCTGTAGGTTTCGCCGCAGGCGCGCAGGCGGTCGAAGCAGGATTGAAAGATTGAATCCGCCCACCCTTGGTTTTGGAAGCGCGTCACGTCGGGCACGTCGTCGCCTTCAAAGCGCAGCGTGCGGGATTCGTGGACGAAAAACGGCTCTCCGAAAATCGGCGTGATGCGGTATATCTCGGGGTGACCGTAAGAATCGTTTGACGGGTCCAGGTACAGATCTGCCGGGTTTATCACAATCCGATAGCGGTCGAAGGGAAGCAGCTGCTTGATGCCTTTCAGCCGGTTGAGGTTGACCGGCATTTGCAGATCTTCTACGCCGTCGTCCAGGATCATGATAAGCAAAGACCCGCCGTACAGGTCCGCCCACCGAAGCGCCCTCTTCACTTCCTTCTTGGCATGCACTCGCTTGAGCGCGCCCTCGATCTTTTTGTCGGTGTCGCCCTCGACGGTCCACCAGGCGCGCGTCATGTCGCCGATAATCCGGTCAAGCACAATGCGGCCCAGGCCGTCGCTTCTGTAAATGTCCGTCAAATCCTGGTAGGCCATGCGACCCTCGGCCTGGAACGTGGTTGCCAGTTTCCGGTCGTGGCCTCTAACATTCATTCCGGTAATCAGGTTCTGCCAAGAATCCATGGAGAAGTTCTGTCCGAATTCGATGGCGCGCATTTGACCGCGAGGAAAAATCACGCCGGCGTTTTCTGCGCGGCGTTTTTGGATCGGATGAATGCCGCTTTGATCTCGGCGGTGCCGGTCGCGGTATCGCTGCTGCCTGAGTGCTGCCGATGATTTGGTGGGGGTTTCCATTTGGTGCTCCGCGGTGGTGAGATGTAAGCCGTTACCTAAATGATACGTTACGGCGTTACGTAACACAAGCTATTTGTTGGTCCCGTACCACTCGCTCGCCGGCGGAGCAATGTCGTCGACGCACATGTGGTACATCACCGCAAGCGCGTCTGCGTCGTCGTCGTGAGCTCCGTTCGGGAAGTCGCTGAGCACTTTAATAAATTCTTCGTTCCAGGGCGCCTTTCTAAAGTACACGTTTCCGGCCTCGAACGGCGCCACCATTGGATCGACCTTGATCTGCTTATCGCCCGGCAGCTGCATTTTGCGCACAGTCCGGATACCGCGCAGAATCGTTTCTATCTCGGTGTAGGAGTCCTTGTAGCCGCCGAACGCTTCAATACCCTGCTCGATGTGACCGTCGGCGATAGCGGCAGACAGAATGATTTTTTGCCGCTGCAGCGCCTCCCATTGTCCGCGGATGACATCTTCGACGTAGATCGTTTTAATCTTTTCGTTCGCCACCATCGTCGGGATCTGAATGACTGCACCTTCGACCCCAACAGTAAAGTCCGGATCGTCTTTCTGTGTTTCCTTCACGGACGACGCCAGATCCCATCCTCTTTTTTTCCGTAAGTGCATCGGCCAACTGTGAATAGCTCCGCAACTGCAACGCCCGTCGTTGTCAACAATGTGGATTTTGTCCGTCCGGAGGAAATTGCCGCCACGAGTCTTCGGGTCGCATTGCATGAGAGAATTATATCCATAGGTTCCGAGGACGGCTTTTTCATCCGTGTACCATTGGATTGGAAACCTCTCGGGAAAAAGCCATCCGGACGGGTATATTTTACTGTGCGCGGGAAAAGAAACGAAATCAAAATGCGGAAAAAGCGGGTCCTTGTCCATCCGTTTTTTTATGCGCGCGACAGGATCGTCTACATGCCATGGGGTCACCACCAAAATAACGACAGCAACCGGCGCCCGGCGTGTTATAAAATCCTCTGCGAACGATGTCCACGCAGCTTCTCGAAGTGTCTCGCTTTCGGCATGCTGTCGCTTACCAAAAAAGTCATCAACGACAATGAGCGCCCCGCCCTTGCCGGCACTTCCTGAATGGATACCAGTATACTGTGAAATCCCTAAGTGCCCCTCAATGCCCCATTCTTGAACTCCACGCTTCGTCCTTGACAACAGGACTCTTGGATATAATTCATGATATTGCCGGGACTGCATGAGCATTCGGCCAAAGCCCCCAAATTCGACGGCCTTATCATCCGTATGAGAAACAACCATTACCTCAGAATCAGGGTGTTCACCGAGAAAATGCGCGGGGAGATAGCGGGAACTTATTTCGGATTTCCCATGGCGAAAACAAAGGTTTATACATTTGTAAGTGCTGATGCCTGCATTGAATTTGTCAAGCGCATCGTCTACATGCGAACAAATTGCCGTCTGAAAATCGAATTGTTTGGACCGAATGAATGGGTCCGAACGCTGCCAGCAGTGCTGCATGAAGAATAAATGCCGAAATCGAGCCCTGGCTTGATTAAGTTCTTGACGTGAGGAATCTTCAATTATTGTTGGGGTTAATATTTTTGTCATTGGCAGCATCGAGAGCATCAAGCGCGTCGGCCATTGCAGCCTTTTGCCTGTCGGTATATTTTCCTTTTTCTTGACTTGGTATCTTTATTTTGATGCTATCATCAAACCCGCCGACATGCTTTGCTAGAAGGGCGAGCGCCCCATTAGCCCCGCGGCTATCAAACTCATATTCTCCAGACTCAACCAATTTATCTCCCTCCTTAATCATTACAGGAACCGCCTGCATGCAACGCTCCGCTACTTCTTTCGAGCGTCGTACAACCCATTCCGTATCAATTTGAAGCTTCTCGGCAATAGGCTTCTCAAGTTGCGCAATTCTGGCTTTCACGTCAGCATTAAGCAACAGGCGCGGGCCTTGAACGCGAGAGGTCTTTCTACTATAGCCCGCATTTTCTGCCGCTTCTTTAGCATTGTGGTTTTTGATGAATTCCTGACAAAATCTCTCTCTTTTTGGTGACAGAACTATGATTTTATCGGGATTTTCTGCAATATCTGGGGAATTTGCTGGAGAAACGCTGCTTTTATTTTCCATAATCCTGCTTAATTCTAATCCTTGCCGAACTTAATTGCCATACTTAAATGGGAAATCTTTACAAATACCAATATATATTAGGCGGCGCTATCTCTCAATGATCCTGTTGAAAACTGCTCGCCGCGTCTGCGTTCCTATACTCCTGCCGCTGACCAAAAAGCGTCCACCGACTCCAAGGGCCTTAATTTCAGGTCGTCGAATTATTTTGTTGGCGACTGCTGATGTTTGAGTAATTGGGAATTCAAATTCGTAGGTCACCCATTTTCCGGGAATTAAGCAAGTGACATAAAAATCAATCGCCAAATTTCCGACAATTTCCAATTTAAGGACATCAACCCATTTATATCCGAGAATAAGCTCCGCGGTGTCCGTCACAATCGGAGCCATGTATGATATTAAACTTATTGGTGTCCCTGGCAGTATCGGGATTGGGCATTTTCCCGAATATGTTTTGTGCGGCAAGTCCCAGAGGTCGGTCACGGTCCAGAAAACAGAATCGGACAACGTGTCGATGGTCCACAGAAATACTCCGGGGCCACTGTCAACATAAGTAACAGAATCGCTCCACGTGTGCGAGAACGCAGGACCGACGAAAAACAATATTGCAAAAATCAAAAGCATCTTTTTCATTGTTTCCCCTTTTCTTTTTTCTTGGGCGGCCGGTGACAACTGCGATGGAGCGGTCGCCGTTATCGTCCACCTTGGTTCCGAGCTTGCTCGGAATCCGGCCGAGTCCTCGAAGGCCGGGTGGACGATAACGTGTGCCCTATGCCTGAAGTTCGCCAATTATAATACGTAAAATA
>DATFYJ010000318.1:0-3738 GCA_035315105.1 Chitinivibrionales bacterium | reverse complement strand
CTGGATCACGCGGCGGATCTCCTCGTCGCGGCCGATCACGGGATCGAGCTTCCCCTTGTGCGCCATGTCGGTGAGGTTGCGCGAGTATTTCTCAAGGGCGTTGAATGTCGCCTCGGGTTCGGGCGAGGTCACGCGCTGGTTGCCGCGCACCGCCTTGAGCGTTTCCATAACTTTCGCGTGGCTGATCCTGAACCGCTCGCCTGCTTCGCGGCACTCACTGTCCTTTTCCAGCAGGGCGAGCAGCAGATGTTCCACGCTCACGAATTCATCTTTCATGCGCGAGGCTGTTTTTTCGGCCTCCGAAATCACCTGCGTGAGGCCGCGCGACATGTAGGTCTGGGTCGCGCCGCTTCCGGTGACGGCCGGGATTTTGCGCAGCCTGTCGATGACGGCCTCGGCAATGTCCTTTACGTCAATATTCAATTTCTGCAGAATGGACTGCACAAGGCCGCCCTGCTGCATCACGAGCGCGAGCATCAGGTGCAGGGGAAGCAGCTCCTGATGGTTCATCTCTACGGCGATCTTGTTCGCGCCTTCCAGGGCTTCCTGGGACTTGCTGGTGAATTTTTCCGCGTTCACAAATATCTCCTTGATGTGGTGATGCTGTATGATAAATGCAAGGCTGATGCCATTGATAAATATATTGAATGATTCACCTACTTAGGATGATTAAAATCAAGCGGTTGAAACCAGATTGTTGGTTGAAGTTCAGGATTCACTGAGCAATGTCGGCGTTTCGAAACGAAACGTTTTCTCATCACATAGTAGATCACAAGAAATGCCGCAAATTTTCCCGATCCCTCAATCATTTATATTACCACTGTATGCCAATCATCCGCATCAAGATCTGCGGCATCACGCAATACGACGATGCCAAGACAGCGGTGAGTCTCGGGGTTGACGCGCTCGGTTTTGTTTTCTACCCGGCAAGCCCGCGCTATATCCACCCGGAAGCGGCGCGCGATATCATTGCCAGGCTCCCGCCATTCGTGTCCAAGGTCGGCGTATTTGTCAACGAAACCGCAGAAACAATTTTCTCGGTCATGTCCCAGGCCGGCATCGACACGGTCCAGCTCCACGGCGACGAGACGCCGGATTTTGCCAACGCTCTCTCGTGCCCGGTTGTCAAGGCGTTCGGCGTAAAGCCGGGCTTCGACATCGCCACGCTCGCCCCCTACAAAGTAAGCGGCTACCTTCTCGACACCTGGAGCGAAGCCCGCGGCGGGAGCGGCGCGACGTTCGACTGGTCGCTGGCGCAGCAGGCCACTAAGCGCTACGCCAATGTTATCCTTGCGGGCGGGCTCAATCCCGCAAACGTCCGCGAAGCCATCGAAAATGTGGTGCCGTATGCCGTTGAATTCAACAGCGGCGTGGAGATCAAGCCGGGCGTCAAGAACCATTACAAGATGCGCGAAGCGGTTGAGATCGTAAGGTCCTGGAAGTAGTAGGGTTTGCTCGCTTGCGGTCCTCGCATTTGCGCATGTCGCGTTCTCTTTTCGTTGAACCTTGATTCGTTCATCATATATATTTTCCACTCGTTTTTTGGTTCGTCCCCCATCGACTAGAAATGTCAACGGAAGGTTCTTGCGGTATCGGCGCACTTAACCGTTTTATCCCCTTCCACTTGTCGCCGGTAAGACCCGTTCATCAACCCTGGAAAGCCATACCGGATTTCCCAATGGCACAACGACAACTCCTCTTTCTGTTGTGCACCGGCGTGCTGTTCGCCGCATCTTCCGCATCGCCCCCGCCCCGCCAGCTCTTCTTTCAATATAACAATATAGTGTGGTGGGGAACCGCATTCGGCCTCAACCGGTTTCAAACCACCAACGAACTGTGGGGGAATATCCGCCCCGAATCGGTGAACGACGTGTGCCTTGACGATCCGGAATTATGGGTCGCCACCGATCGCGGCGCCCTGTACGCCGATCTGCGGTACCTCGACTGGAAGTCGTACACCGCCAAGCATGGCCTGCCGTCCGACACGGTTGTCCGGCTCGTGGTGGACCCGGATTACGTGTACGCTGCGGGCCCGCACGGGCTTGCGCGGTTCAACAAGGTGGTGATGCAGTGGGAGCCCATGGGCAACTTTGCCGACAAGCGCATTTACGACTTGTATTCCAACCAGGCGCAATTGTGGGTCGCCACCGACCAGGGCGTATTCTATTTTGACAAGAAATTCGAAAAATGGGAAAGCTATACCACGAGCACCGGCCTTATTTCCAACGCCGCGTTCAGGCTTTTTTACTTCAGCGACTACATCTGGGTGGAAACCGACAAGGGGTTTTCCCGCTATTCGATAAGCATGAAGGCGTGGAACTCCTATCCCCTGAACAACGGCATCGTGGGCTCGGCCGTCAACTACATGCTGGTTGACGCATCGTACATCTGGGTGGTGTCGCCCGAGGGTGTGGCCCGTTTCAACGGCAGCAGCCAGACCTGGGAAAACTTCTCCCGCAACACGATGATCGACAAGAAGACCGTTTATTCCCTTTCCACGTCCGGAACAACAGAGTGGTTTACCACCTCCGACGGCGTGTATACGTTCGACGAAGCCCAGCGCCGGTGGAAGACTTACACGGCGGTGGACGGGCTCAGCGACGACGTGCAGGACGAAGTGTACACCTCGGGCCAGACCACGCTGTGCAGGAAGGGAACCTCGTTTTCCTATTTGAAAACCGACCAGGACCTCTGGTATGCCACCCAGATAAAAGTGACCGGCATGGGCGGGCAAAAGCCGAAATGGAAGGCGCACATGGACGAGACGGGGCTTGGCGTCACGGCGCCGGCCGGCCAGAGTGTGAGCCTTCAGGGAACCGCCGAATACAAAGTGGAAAACAAGGCGACATTTCCCAGTCCGCTCACCACCAGCATCCCCAATTACATATTGAACAAGAACCTTGATTCCGTCGTTTACAAGTACGATACGTCGTCCAATGGTACCATTACGCGCACGATCGAAGACACTGTTGCAACCTACAAAGATTTTCTTTACGGTTGGCCAAAGGCCCAGCTCAATCTGAACGGGGACCTCAACAACGGACGCACGTTCCGGGCAACCTACGACAACACCGATCCGCTGGGCGACCTGCGCTACAGCGCCGAATACCGCGGCTTTGGCGAAGACAATCTGCGCCGGCTCGGATGGCGAACCGACCAGAAGACCGATTACTTTTTCAGTTCGCTCATCAGTCCCACCTATCTTAACGGCGCAGGCATCCGCACCGAGTTCGGCGACCGGGTCGGCGACAAGAAGCTCCGCCGGGTGAATACCGGGGTCTGGGCGGGCTTCGGGAAAACGAAGTTTTTCAGGAAACTCATTCCGTTCCGTGAAGACAATTTCTATGAACTCGACATACAGAACATCGTCACCGAAAGCGTGCAAATCCTCGTGGACGGTCAGGTGGTTGACCCGAGCGACTACAGCATCGAGCGGACCATGGGCCTGCTTTCATTCAAGAATGAAGGCCTTGCAAACCCCGATTCCCGCATCGAGGTTTCATGCCAATACCAGCCGGTCATCGGAGAATACACGAACCAGATGGCTTCGGTTGAGAACGTGGTTGAGGTGAACGATAAACTTGCCCTGGGCGTTAACGGCGCCTATCGCGGATTTAAGGAGCCGGATCGCACCGGACTGGATTCCGCGTACAACCGCGACTTTGCCGGCAGCGTCAACACCAAGATCGAGATGAAATCGGCCGACAACAAGATGTACCTGCGCGCGGTACCGGAACT
>DATFYJ010000317.1:0-6907 GCA_035315105.1 Chitinivibrionales bacterium | reverse complement strand
CTGCAGGATATACTTCCCAACAATCCATAAATACTATCATCCATTTCCGCGACTTTCCCTCCCCTCCGTCAATAGCCTCCCCGGTGGGGGAGGTTGGAGAGGGAATACAATAAGCATTTTGTCATTTCATTTCTTAAGGGTATGGTAATGGTGCTTCGCACCATCCATTATGTCGTTTGCCCTTTCCCAGCGGGATCTAAAGGGCAGAGCCCTTTCCATATCTGGATATTATTCTTGAATTTGTTCTTGTTTTTAAAATTTAAAAATCCCGCGCGTAAATAATCCCAGTCTCATCACGGAGCTTCGGCCTATACTCATATCAGCCTACATCTTCATCGGCACCTTGAATATCACCGCATAACACAGTTCCAGGAAGAGACTCACCATCAGCAGGACCACGCCCGGGACAAGCAGTATCACGCTTCCCACAATGGTGAAATAAACGCTCCGCGTATAAACCCACGCCAGCCTGGGGAAATAACCCAGGATTGCCGCGCCTATGATCCAGGGGCTCATTTCAACAAACAGAAGCGGGTCCTTGGCTCCCGCGTTTACCAGCACGTAGGACAGCAGCACCGACAGGAGTGGGATCAGGATGAGGACAACGCCCAGCCATGCCAGAAATTCAACAAGGAACAGCTGCGGCAGCGGAGGATTGGTCACTTTCCCTCTGCGGAATATTGCAAGGAATTTCCTTAGGTTCACGGTAATCCCGTGACCATGCGCTGTGGGACGGCCCGAAGCCTTTTTGCTATTGTTCATCATAGGCAACCTGTCAAGCAGGGATGGAGATTGGGCATGAATAGCGAAGCCCGTTCCATCCCCGCTGCTTGGGGCGGTTCTTCAATATCATCATGGTTTACCGGGCTCTATTGTACTATTGACTATACAATATTGCGGATGCCGTTGCCAGGTTTTTTCCACGGCTTTCGGGCAACGGGTCGGGTCGCGGGGAGAATGCGTTGCAGGAATGAAATTGGAATCATCTCTATGATTAACTAATTCTTCCGCGCAGATCGTCCGGTCATAATCAACCGTCAACTGTCAACTGTAAACTGTCAACCATCCTTGGTGAATTCTACTTTTCCATTCCCTCCACCGCCCTCTTTATCGCCCTGATATGCTCCGGCGTGGTTCCGCAGCATCCGCCCACGATGTTCGCGCCCGCTTTAACAAGCTGCGGGACCAGCCCTGCCATCATGTCCGGCGTTTCCGGAAACACCACCGCGCCGTCCCTGTTTTGCGGCAGTCCGGCATTGGCGTGTACAAGAATGGGAATTTTCTGGTCCGCGGCGCGGATTTCGGAAACAATCTCTATCATCCGCTCCATGCCGTTGCCGCAATTGGTGCCGGTAACAACCGCGCCGGTCTTGACAAGCGCAAGCGCCATGTCGGCGGGCGAGACGCCCATCATGGTCCGGTAGGTGTTGTCTACGGTCTTGTCGAACGTGAAGGTGCAGATGATTTCGAGTTTGGTGTTTTCTCGGGCGGCGCGCACGGCCAGGCAGGCCTCGTCGAGGGCCGTCATGGTCTCAATGCAGCAGGCGTCCGCGCCGCCCGCCTCGAGCGCGGCCGCCTGTTCGGCGAACGCGTCGTAGACTTCGTTTTCGGAAACGTCGCCCATCATCAGGATTTTTCCCGTGGGCCCTATGGAGGCGATCACGTGGCGGGAAGTGCCCGCGGCCTCGCGCGAGATCTCGGCCGCGGCGCGGTTTATTTCCTTTGCGCGGCTGTCAAGGCCGTAATGCGCGAGCTTGAGCCTGTTGGCGCCGAAGCTGTTGGACTCGATCATGTCCGCGCCTGCGGCGATGTAGCTTTTCGCAATGTCGAGCACGTCGCTCCTGCGGGTGATGCACCAGAGCTCAGGGCACTGGCCCGGCTCGAGCCCCTTGGCGTGGAGAAACGTTCCCCACGCGCCGTCGGACACGAGCACGACGCCGGACTTGACGGTTTCGACGATGGTTTTCATGGGTTCCTCACAAAGAGAACAGGTACAGCGGCTGCAAAGAACAAAAATGGCAAGGAAGCGAAAATCCCAGTGCGCAACCGTCAACTATCAACTGTCAACCGTCAACCTCGAACTGCGCTTGTGTTGAGGAAATCCACCGCTCCCTGCGGATCAGCCGAATAGCCCGCGCCGATCTTGTCGGCAAAGTCCCTGGTGACCGGTGCGCCGCCCACGATGACCCGTATGCCCGGGAATTTCTCCCTGAGTGCGGCAGTGATCTTCTGCATGTTGGTCATGGTGGTGGTGAGCAGGGTGGAGATGCCGACGCTGCATCCCGGGCGGCTTTCCACGGCCTTTAAGAATTTGTCAAGCGACACATCCACGCCGAGATCGACCACCTCCCATCCGCCCCCCTCCACGATCATGGCGACCAGGTTCTTGCCGATGTCGTGCAGGTCGCCCGCAGCGGTGCCGATCACGAACGTGCCTTTCCGCTGCACCTGGCCCGAGGTGAAATACGGCCGCAAATGCTTCATGCCCGCATACATGGCCTTTGCCGACATAAGCACGTCGGGGATAAAGACCTTGTTGAGCCGGAATTTCTCGCCCACGTTGTACATGCCGACCACAAGCCCGTTTGACAGTACTTCCTGCGGCGCAATTCCCTCCTTGAGGGCCTGGGCCGTGAGTTCGTCGGCGCCGGGCGCGCCCTTGAAGTCGACGGGAAACGGCGCGGCCGCGCTGATCTTGCCGCGTTCGACGCAGGTTGCGAGTTGCGAAAGCAGTCCGGACATCATGCCTCCTTGTTCGGTGTTCCTTGTTTGAGAATGCACGCATGACGGTGCGACGGGTCGGCCGGCAGCGGAGAAAGCCGCGGGACCTCCCGCATGCAGGCCGCGGCGATGGTGCAGGGCTCGCCGCCCACGGTTATGGAAACGGTTTCCGATTTATCAAGGTTCGCGGCAACGGCGCGGGTATGAGAACACCGCGGATGGAACGGGCAGCCCGGGGGCGGGTTCACCGGAGACGGCGTTTCGCCCGGCAGTCGCTCGCGCGTGGAAGCCGCCGAAGGGTCCGGCACGGGAATCGCAGAAAGCAAGGCCCGGGTGTAGGGATGAAGCGGGTTTGCGTAGAGCGAATCCCTGCCCGCCTTCTCCACGATTCTGCCGAGGTACATCACCGCCACCTCGTCGCTGAAGTGTTCCACCACCGCCAGGTTGTGCGCAATAAAAAGATACGACAGGCCCATATCGGCCTGCAGATCGGACAGCAGGTTGAGTATCTGGGCCTGTATCGAGACGTCGAGCGCGCTCACGGGTTCGTCGCACACGATAAAATCAGGCTTGCTCGCGAGCGCGCGCGCAATGCCGATGCGCTGCTTCTGGCCGCCGGAAAATTCGTGCGGGTAACGCGACATGTACTGGGCCGAGAGTCCCACGCGCTCGAGCAGTTCGCCCACGCGCTGTTTGCGCTCGCGCCGCGACAGCCGGAAGTGCACGTCGAGCGGCTCGGCAACGATGTTCGCCACGCTCATGCGCGGGTTGAGCGAGCTCATGGGGTCCTGGAATATTATCTGCATCCTGCGCCGCAAATCGCGCAGTTCCTTGCCGCCGAGCGAAAAAATATCGTGATTATCAAATACGACCTTCCCGGCCGTGGCGGCGATGAGCCGTAGTATGGTGCGGCCCACGGTCGTCTTGCCCGATCCGCTCTCGCCCACGAGGCCGAGCGTTTTCCCTTTGTCTATGGTAAAATCCACTCCGTCAACCGCGCGCACGAACCTGGGCGCCTCGCCCATGGGCGTCCCGCGCACGGGGAAGTAGGTTATGAGACCCGTTACGGAAAGAAGAGGTTGTTGTGTATTGTTCATGGAGTAATCCGTATTGGTCAAGAGCTCACCGCAAAGGCGCAAAGATCGCAAAGAAGAAAATCAAATTGACAATAAATAGCTGATGTCACAAAATCATCCTTCACTCATCACTCATTGCTCTTAACTCTTAACTCTCTACTCCTATCCTTCCGATGGATCCGTTGCCTTTCCCTGCGCGAATCCCTCGCATTCCCAGCACGCGCACCAGTGGCCGGGCCGCACTTCGAGCAGCGGAGGGGCCTGCGTTGCGCACTGCACAGGCACCCGGTACGCGCCGTCAGCGCTGCCGATTTCCTTTGTGTCTCCGCTTCCCGCTTCCTGCGCCCGCCTGCGCGCAAGGTCGCACCGTGGGTGGAACCTGCAGCCGTCGGGAAAATGCAGGGGAGAGGGCACGGTCCCAGTAATGGCGTCGAGCCTGTGCCGTTTCTCGCCGAGGCGCGGCAGCGATTTGAACAGCCCGCGTGTGTAAGGGTGCAGCGGCGCCGCGAAAAGGCCCTTTACATCTGCAAGTTCTGCCAGGTGCGAGGCGTACATCACTCCTACCGTGGTCGCGGCCTCGGCAACCACGCCCAGATCGTGGGTGATGAGCAGGATGCTCTGGCCTTGCGCCTGCAGATCACGGAGCAGGTCGAGGATCTGGGCCTGGATGGTGACGTCGAGTGCGGTTGTGGGCTCGTCGGCGATGAGCAGCCGCGGGTTGCACGACAGCGCGATCGCGATCATCACGCGCTGCTGCATGCCGCCGGAAAGCTGGTGCGGATATTCGCCGAACCGCTGCGTGGGTTCGGGAATTCCCACCGTGGCAAGCATGTCCACGGCCATGGTCTTCGCCTCGCGCGGAGAAACCTTCCGGTGCAGCAGAATGGCCTCCACGATCTGGCTCCCGCAGGTAAAGACCGGGTTGAGCGAGGTCATGGGTTCCTGGAAGATCATGCTCACCTGGCCGCCGCGCACATCCTGCATGCCGCGCTCCGGGAGGCTCAGAAGGTCTGTTCCGTCAAGCACGATGCGCCCCGACGCGATCCTGCCCGGCGGGCAGGCAACGAGCCGCATGATGGACAGCGCGGTGACGCTCTTGCCGCAGCCGCTTTCGCCCACGAGAGCGAACAGCTCGTTCGGCCGTACGCAAAAGCTCACACCGTCAACGGCCTTCACTACGCCGCTTTCGGTGTCGAAGTAGGTGCGCAGGTCGGAGACCCTGAGCAGTGTTTCACGGGAAGTCATGCTATTTCTCTATTGAAAACTCACCGCAAGGCCGCAAAGATCGCAAAGAATCAGAAAGGTAAAACGGCCATCTTTTCTTTTCAACTTTTCAACTTCTTCTCTGCGTCCTTTGCGCCTTTGCGGTGATTCTTGTCTTACACATTCCTCAGTTTTGGGTCGAGCGCATCGCGCAGGCGGTCGCCGAAAATGTTCCACGCCAGCACGATAATAAACGTCGCCGACGCTGCGGCGGAAAGTTCCCACCAGCGCCCGACCACAAGATCCATCCTCGCCTCGTTGATCATTTTTCCCCAGCTCGGAAGGTTCTGCACGCCAAGGTTAAGAAAGCTCAGGATCACCTCCGCGCTTATGGCGCCCACGAACCCGAGCGAAAAGTTGATAATTGCTATATGAATAAGATTGGGGACGATGTGACGAAACATTATGGCCAGGTTCCCACGGCCGGTCGCGCGCGCTGCGAGTACATAGTCGAGTTCCTTGAGCTTCATAGTCTCGGCCCGCACAAGCCTGCACGTCCCCACCCAGCTGGTGAGCCCGAGGGCGATGTACACGCCGGCCATTCCGCTTAAGTCAAGCTCAAGCGGCGTCCCCTGGAGCAGCACCTTGTCGGCGAACGCGAACTTGAGCGCGATGAGGAGGATGATGCCGGGGATGGACGCGAGCGTGGTGTACAGCCACACCACGAAATCGTCGATCCAGCGGCCGAAGAAGCCTGCGAGCGCGCCCAGGAAGATCCCGAGCGGCAGCGCGATCACGTTCGCCATGAACCCCACGGTCATTGACACATGCGCACCCAGGAGCACCTTCATGAGCACCGACCTGCCCAGCGCGTCGGTCCCCAGCGGGTAGGCCCACGAGGGCGGTGCGTTGCGGTGGAGATAGTCGTGCATCGAGCCCCAGTGCGGAAACACCATGGGGCTCACCACGGCGATAATCGCGTACACCAGGACCACGGCAAAGCAGGCGACCGCGGTCCTGTCGCGCAGGAGGCGCAGACCGGCGTCGGCCCATAGCCCGCGGCTCGATGGAGTTGCGTTGTTGCGGGTTGTTTGTTTCATCGTTACCCTAAATGAATCCTCGGATCGAACACCGCGTATAAAATATCCGTAATGAGCAGACTCACCACGTACAGGATTGCCGTGAGGAACGTGAGGCCGGTAACGATGGGCACGTCGCGTGACGTGATGCTCGTGAGCAGGAGGTCTCCCAGCCCCGGAATGCCGAAGAACCGCTCTAACAGCAGCGAGCCCAGAATGAGAAACGGTATGGTGGTGATGAGCTCGGTAAGAATGGGCAGCATGCAGTTCTTGAGCACGTGCAGGAACAATATTGACGGAAGGGGAACTCCCTTGGCGCGCGCGGTGCGCACGTAGTCCTTGTTGATTTCGTTGAGGATGATGGTGCGGTAGAACCGCACCTCGGCGCCAAGGCCTGCGACCACGGCGATGAACACGGGCACGTAGATGCTTGACGGATGCGCAAGGCCGGCGGCGTAGCCGGGCGCGATCTTGAACATGAGCCACTGGCCCAGAAGCATGTAGGCGAGGTAGGGGATGCACATGCCGAGCACGGTGATAAGCACGCCGAGACGGTCGATCCATGTGTCGCGGTAATAGGCCACGAAGCAGGAGAGGATCATGGCGAACAGCCACGTGAGCACCATGGCGGGCACGGTGATGGACAGCGAAAACTTGCCCCGCTCGCCCACGATATCCATCAGGCTCTGATTCGTGGCGTAGCTCCTGCCGGTGAACGTCACGTTTTCCCACAAATGCCAGAAGAACTGCGAGTCGAATAGCGATTTGGGCGACCACTTCGAAATCGCGGCCGTCAACTTGCCGCTGTTTCCCGGACAGGACGCGATC
>DATFYJ010000316.1:0-10027 GCA_035315105.1 Chitinivibrionales bacterium | reverse complement strand
ATTGCCGGCCGACCCGGCCGATAGGCATAGGGCGGACCGGCAACGAGGCGAACAGCCGAGCCCGGAGGGAGACCGACCCCAAGTAGAGCTGCACGGCCCGGCGGCTCTACTTGGGGGAACGCCCACATTTTTAGATTTTATTTTCCAGGTATTCCAGCCCAGAAATCGTAAAAATTAAACCACTCGTACGGCTTTGCCTTGACGGCCTGCTCGAGAATTCCCACGTACCGTTCCACAGCGGTGAAAATATATTTGTCTCGGTTATCAGCCGTATTGCCATCGAAAAGAATGGGTGCATAAGCCTTGAAAATGTATTTCCTGAGGCCGGTCTTGGTTACCATGATGGGAATGACAGGCGCGCCAATCGCTGCCGCGACTGCAAACGGGCCAAGCGGAAACCATACATCTTTGCCCAGGAAGTTGTGCTTCTGCGCCTTCTGGCCCGGCGCAACGCGGTCGCCGTGCATGCAGACAAGACCGTTTCCCTTGAGCGCGCTGCGAACCGCCATCACCAGGTCGAGCCCTCCTTCACCAACGGGAATCACTTTCGTCCTGCGTCCGTCAAGGGCTTTTTTGAACAGGTCCTTCATTTCGGGCCTTTCGGCGTCCATCATCAGGTAATACACGTCGGCGCCGAGCCGCTCCGAAAGAAGGTTGCCCGCAATTTCCCAGTTTCCCGCGTGCGCGCCCAGGAGAATTGCGCCGGAGCCCTTTGCCGCCGCTGCCGCGATGAGGTCTTCGCGCTGGGACTCAAACCTGAAGAACGACTGCTTTCCGGTGAGGAATGCGTATCTGTCAATCATGCTCGTACCGAAGCACAAGCAGTGCCGGAAGCGGTGCCACAGGGAGGTGCGAAGGCCGAGGTGGGACCGCAGCGCGCGTATTGCGAGCGCAGATTGCTTGTCGGCCAGCGCGTAGAACATGCTCACAAAAAGGAGCAGAACGTAGGCCGGCACCACGCCGAAAAGGGAAATAAGCCGGACGAATATTCTGGTGCCCAGGGCGCTTCCCCGTGATTGCCCGTTCCACGACGTGGGTGAGTTCATGGAGCTGTCGCCCCTTGCCACCGTTTCTGGAATTCGGCGGTTGAATTCTGCCTGCGCTGCTGGTCTGTTTCGAGCTTAAGATATGATTCAAAGGAGGTTTGAGCCTGCTGCCGGTCGGGAATTGCGGTTGAGTACAGCATGGAAAGCTCCAGCGCCGAGAGCGTGGCCGCCAGCCTGAGGTTCGCCTGATCGGCCATGAAGCTTGCCTTTGCGCTTTGTCCGCCGGCAAACAGGTCCATTTCGCGCCGGTAGTGCCGTGCCGCTGCCGCGAAATCCTTTTTTTCCGCCGCTATCCTTGCGAGCAGAAAGTTGTCGATGGGCAGCCCAGTGTCTATCGAGAGCGCCTTCTCGAAGTAATTCTGCGCGAGCACCGGATTGCGCATTTCGTAATACGACAGGAGCCCGAGGTTGTGGCATGCCATGAAATTCTTCGGGTCCACTGCCAGAATTTTTTCGTAGGCCGCCTGTGCCGATGCGAAATCCTTCTTCTCCGTAAAGATACGCGCCAGGTTATAGAAATTTTCCGGCATCCCCGGCGACGCCTTGATCGCTTCCTGAACGTAGAATTGAGCCGAATCAAGATACACCGAAGAGTGTTCGGCGCGGTAGCGGTCGAAAAAGAAGCTGCCGATTGTTTCGAGGATCTTTGCGCGTTCCTTGGGATTCTTCTCTGCCGCGAGCGCCTTCTGCGCTTCGCCCAGGTCCACGGTAACCGGACCTTGTCGGTCGTACGTGCCGATGCCCTGCCGGACATCGGCGGCCGGCAGCGGCGTTCCGAAATAGGAATGGTTGCCGTTTGTCGCGACCATCGCGATGGCCCATATCCCGAATGCAAGCGGGTAAAACCCGCTGTCGCGATTGACAATGGGTATCTTCATTGCCGTACCACCTCGTACACCACCGTGGGCGGATTGTTGAGCGCATAGGCGATCTTGAACCGGTCTTGATTGTTGCGAATGGCGGGAAAAAGGTATTCCCGCGACGTGGCGGTCCATGCGAAATTGTCGAGCACCACGTACGAAACGTGCGCGTCGTCTATTGTCTCCATGATTTTGTTGACGTCGTGCGAATACGGATATATGACGCCCGGATGTTTTGACCGGATAAAAAACAACTCGGCCTTCCTGTTCATGACCACGGCGCCGGGAGGCGTGTTAATGCGTATCCAGTCGGCGCAGCTGTAGAAATTCTTCCAGTCCGGGCCCAGCGCGCTTTCCCTTTTTGCGTAGGAAATTTGGAAGTGGACGTTCGACAGCACGATGAGAATTGCGGCGATCCACACGATCGACCGGTTGAGCCGGGAGGGATGTGCACAAGACAGGCTGATGGCAGCAAGCCTGTTGCGTATTCCCCCCCCCTTTTGATCATGGAAAAGGGCAACGGCGCCTTCGATGCCGAAAAGCAGGAAAAAATACAGAAATGGAATGACTCCCGCAACGAAGCGCTCGCTTGACCATTGCGTCTGCCACATGAGAATGATGCCGAAATACATGAATACATACAGTGACAGAAATTTCATCGACCCGAACAAGCTGCGCAGCCATCCCGCCAAAATGAAAAGGAGGCATGCGGCGGTGATGACGGCCTGCGCTCCCTTCGGGGAGGCGGGAGGCAGCGAGATGAGCGATCTCTGGAGGATTGTGGAACCGTACGCCTGGATATTTTGCAGGATGCGCTGCACCATTTCCCCGACGGTGACGAATCCCGCGTCGGGATTATAGGAGTTTCGCAGCACGATATGGATGAAATACCCGCCGCCGCCCGTCGTGGCGATATGGAACGCCGCCACGGTGACCACGAGCGCAACGGCGTGGGCGATCGCGTAACGGTACCGTTTTGTCAATAAATTCGTGAGCAGCCATGATGCGCTGAAGGCAAGACCGATGCTGCGGCAATGGAGGGGGAACACCGACATCACGATGGTGATCCAGAACAGCCACCGGTCGTTCGGCCTGGCGATGCTGAGCTCGTAGAGGTACAATGCGAGGAGTGAAAAAAACAAAAAAGGGGCTTCGCTCATGAGGGTGGAGCTGAACTGCGCAAGCGTTGCGCACGCGGCGCACAGCGCTACCATCGGCAGTAAAAGGTTTTTTGAATACAACCTAAAGAGATAATATGCCAGCAGCGTTATCAGGGCGCCGATGAGGGATTGAACGATTTTCGCCGCTAAAATGCTGGAAGAAAAAATCTGGACAAACGACAGCATGAGCGGGAATACGATCGGCGTCGCTTTTTCCGCAGGCAAATCCGGGTGCTGGATCTTGTGGTACCCCATGCCGTCGTGGATGGCTTTTCCCAGCAGGTAAAAGCTCGCGTCATCGCCGTTCGTCGACAGGTCCGGCGTGAACTGCCAGGCAAGCAGTGCGAGCTGGGCAATGATGAGAATTCTTACCCAGGTTGATTGCGAAAGCGCGGGAAAACGCGGTGCGGGCGTTTTTTCTTCTTTTTTAACGGGTGTGCCTTTTTTATCCATCGACTAAAAATATAAGGTGATTTCCCGGTGCGTAAGAGGAAAATGAATCTGTATGTTTCTTCAAGGGGGAAGTCGATGCCATGACGGAATAGCCTTCTCCAATTTGACTGAGGACGGGGAAAACGGTATTTTCTCAAACTCCTTCGCCCGAAGGACAATGGCGTGTGGCCATCCACCGGGGTTCGCCGTTCCGTGGGGACCTGTTGTGATGACGTGCCATAAGCTATCCCGGATGCCAGGCCGGAAACCGTATGCCAGCAAAACATCAAATTTCTCTCTTGTTAAAAAGACGTTCCGAGTTTCCGGACACGGAAGGGATTCATGGACGATAGAAACAGGACCCGCGGTTTCGGGGTGATCGAAAAGTACCTTTCCTCGCGACGGGCGCACGTTGCCGACAAGCTCATTCCTCATGGCCTCCGGAAGGGTTCGCTCCTCGACATCGGATGCGGTCCCTATCCGTATTTTCTCACGCACACCGAATTCAACATAAAAGTCGGGATCGACCAGGAATGCCAAGGCTCCTCCATGAATCTGGAGGGCATTACAATTCGGCAATGGGACGTCGGTAAGAACCTCAAGCTTCCCTTTGAGAATGCAACTTTTGATGCGGTGACGATGCTCGCGGTAATCGAGCATCTCGAACTCGATCATTTAATTTCCATCCTTGATGAAATCCACCGGCTCATGAAATCTGGAGGCTGTCTGATTATGACCAGCCCGTCATTCTGGACTGCCCCGATTCTATTCGCTCTCTCACGGATCGGCGTCATCAGCAAGCTCGAAATCGACGATCACAAGCATGCATATTCCTTGTCAGAATTGTCTCTTATTATAGGTAAATCCCATTTTTCTACGGGTTCCTGCGGCATGGGACATTTCGAATGGGGAATGAACATGTGGGTAAGAGTGACAAAGTGATTTTCCCGGCGTGGCCTTCCCGATCTGCCATAGCCCGCCAACATAAGCCTGCCGTGTGTCCCGAACGGAAAGCCGGCATTTAGATTGACAAAGTTCTAAAAACCATTATATTATAATTAGAATGGCTTATGGAGGCCAGGAACAATCGAGCCGACATAACTTTTTCATAAAGGGGGCGCATTTATGAGAAGCGCTGGAAAATCAATGTTTTGGATTTCGTTGATTGTATCGGCGTGCATCGTCCAGGCTCAGGTGCCGACGGGTTTGGTTGCCCAATACCACTGTGATGAAGGAAGGGACAGCATACTCCATGACAGCGGGCCGTATGCAAACAACATCGCGCTTCATAATGTATTGTGGGCGGCGGGCAAGAGCGGTTCCTGCCTCGTTTTCAACGGGACTAACAGTTATGGAGTGGTGACGGCCCAGTCGGGCACGTCGCTTGATTTCGGCACCGGCGACTTTACGGTTGCGCTGTGGATCAACACCACGTCACCGTCAAACGCCGGTCACAAGGAGAATATCCTCTCAAAAGGAGACCCTTTCAATTCGGGCGTGACGCTCTCCATTGAGCACGGGATTACCTATGCATGTGTGGGGAGCACCGCATTGGAGGGTTTCAGTTGGTCGATAAAACCGGTAAATGACGGGAAGTGGCATTATTACGTATGCGTGAGGAAAACGGGGATTGTTTCGGTATACAACGACACGGTGCTTGTAAGCAGCTATTCATTTTCAGGAAGCGTTACCGTGTCGACGGCAATGTTCCTTGGAAGGCATGGAGCCACGGCCCAAGAATATTATAACGGCATGCTCGACGAGATTTCACTGTATTCACGGGCGCTGACCTTTTCCGAAATCAGCGCCGGCTTCCGGTCTGTCAACATTTCAACAAGCGTGCCCGTGCTTATTTCCATCCCCTCACCAACGGAAAACCGCCAGCCCACGTTTGCCTGGCATCATGTTCCTTCGGAGAATTCGTACACCATCACCATCGACACGAACAGGCAATTCCAATCGCTCCTCATCCACATTCCGGTGAGCGACACAGTGTTTGTGCCTCTGACGCCGCTTCCGCTTGGCACGATGTACTGGAACGTCTCGTGCAACGATACGCCGGCGGGGAGATATTCAAGCGTCGATTCGGTTGTCATTGTTGCCCATGATCCTTATCCTACGGTGTTAATCCCGGTTACGCCCGACCCGACCATTGAAAGAAGACCGCGGCTGACCTGGCATAATGTTTCGGCCGCCAAGCAATATGCGTTGATCATCGCCGATAATATCGCTTTTTCAGGGCCGATTGTCTCGATCCAGCTCAGCGACACTTCGTTTTTACCGCTGAGCGATTTGCCTATTGGTACTATATATTGGGAAGTCAAATCGGACACAAGCCTCAGATTTGCAACAAGCTCATTCACCATTCAGCCGGATTCGATTCCCTTATTGTATAGGTTCAACGGCGCCACGGTGTCCCAAACACGGCCCGTGTTCAGATGGCACCCGGTGAGCAGCGCCACCTCGTACACGCTGCAGGTCGATACGGTTGTCGGTTTTGCCAATCCGGTGTATATCATGCCGACGCCCGACACCACGTTTGTGCCGCTCATCGACCTTACGGCGGGGGGCACCTACTACTGGAGAGTCTCTTGCAGCAGGAACGCATCCCTTTTCTCGCCGGAGGACACGGTGAGGATTTCCCAAACGCCGGTTTTTATTGCTGATAAGAAAATCGGAGGTGCAGGCGCCGCCGCTGCCATTCGCCTGGTTGAGCGCGGCAGCCATCAAAGTCTGTCGGTGAGAATTCCCGAAACAGAAGGGCGCATTATGGTAACCCTGCTGTCGGTTTCGGGGAAAACGCTCTTGCGCTCGGAATCGCAAAATGCGCAAACGCTGGACATCCCGCTCCAATCGAGAATGACGAGCGGCGTCTATATCGTCCGGGTTACAGCGGGCGTCAAGACGTATTCATCGAGGGTGTTTTTGGATAAATAAGAAATCAGACGCAAGAGGGTTTGGAGCGGGTATAAGAAGCGTTTTGACAAATCCGCGGCGGCAATTTGCCTGAAGGTATCTCGGCGGGACGGGTTCCGCCGGTGGTAGCGTTTACAGTCTGGGCAGCCGTTCTTCTGCGACAGCGGAAGAACGGCGTTACGGACAAAGTCGGCAGCGGCAGGTCTGAAGCGTGTTCGCGCCGGTCAAGCTGCCTTTACTTCAAATACCCCTCAAATATCTCCCTGTCCGGCGGCAGCCATGCAAGCCCCTTCGCGCTTTCCTTGTCCACCCACCTGATCTCCTGGTGCTCCTTCGCAAAAAACTCATCCCGTCCCGCATGGCACACAAACGGAATGAGCGTCACAATTTTGTCCGGATATTCGAACGTCACCTCTTCAAGTCTTGCCTTCACGGTTATTTCCGCACCCAATTCCTCCATAATTTCCCTGATTATCGCGGCCTCCGGCGTTTCTCCTTTGCCCACCTTCCCGCCGGGAAATTCCCAGTTTCCCGCGTGCGACTGGCCGCTCCCGCGCTGCGCGGCAAGGATTCTGCCGTGCTTTTCGATGATCGCGCATGCCACCAGGACAGGCGTATCGGTTCTCGTCATTTCCAAAAAATATGTCGTGTCCTTGCGCGGACAAAATTCAAATCCCTAACCGGAAAACGTAACGTATATTTTATCTCTCTCGTTAACCATTGTCTCATCCTCCATAACGGCAAGGCCTATGAACACCGCGTTTTCCCGGTATCCCGCTGCGATGAAGAAGGAGGAATTCCTCCCCGTGGCGTACCGCTGGATGTATTTGTCAAGGAAGCTCGAAGAAAGGATCGTCGAGCTTTACAAGAAGCGGTACGTGAAGGGAACTGTGACGCTCGGCATCGGCAACGAGGCGACGGCCGTGGGCATGAGCGCGCCGCTGAGGCCGAAAAAAGACGTGCTTGCGCTCATGCAGCGCGATTTCGTTGCGCACATGATCATGGGCGAGACGCCGTACGATCTGCTGTGCCAGTACATCGCCAATGCCGACAGCCCCACGCACGGTCGCGAGGGAAACGTGCACCACGGCAACGCGCTCGAACGCCGCTTCCCGATGATAAGTCATTTGTCGAACATGCTGTCGCTCATTGTGGGCGGAACCTGGAGCGCACGAAGAAACGGCGAGGACGCGGTCGGGCTCGCCGTCATCGGCGACGGCGGCAGCAGCAAGGGCGAATTCCACGAGTCAATCAACATCGCGTCGGTGCTCAAGGTGCCGGTGCTGTTCCTTATCCAGAACAACCACTATTCCTATTCAACGCCCACCCGCCTCCAATACGCGTGCAAAAAGCTCTCTGACCGGGCCGGCGGATACGGCATCAAGGGAAAAACCATCGACGGCACCGACGTGTGGGAAGTGTATTCGGCGGTATGTGCGGCGCTTGACGAAATGACCGCCACGTCGCTTCCGTACATTCTCGAATGCATGACGCTGCGTCTTGAAGGTCATGCCGTGTACGACAAGGCCGAATATGTTACCAAAGAGGAACGCGACGAGTGGCGCACCCGCGAGCCGCTGATGCGGGCGCGGCGCGCGCTGCTTGAAAGCGGATGCGCCGAGGCGACCGTTGCCGGCATGGAGCGGCAGGCGGAGGAAGAAGCCGAGGCTGCGGTGCGGAAGGCGCTTGTGCCGCCCAGGCCAAACCCGGCGGCAGGCATGGGCGCGGTGTTTGCGGAAAGCGATCCGGTCCCTCCGTGCAAACCGTTTTTTGCCGAGAAAGTAAAATTCATAAACGCGGTGACGCTCGCGCAGGACTACATTCTTGCCAATGAACCTTCGGCCGTGCTTCTGGGACTGGACATCGGCCCGTATGGCTCCGCGTTCAAAACGTGCAAAGGCCTGTTTGACAAGTACGGCAGGGGCCGGGTGATGGACATGCCGCTGGCCGAGTCGGCAATCACCGGGTTCGCGCTCGGCGCGTCGCAGACCGGTTCGCGCCCCATCATCGAATTCCAGTTCGCCGATTTCTCCACCGAAAGCGTCACCCAGCTTGGGCTCAACTCCGGCACTTGGTATTTCCGCAGCGGCAGGGAAGCGCCGCTGCTCTTCAGGCTGCCCTGCGGCGGCGGCATCACGCTCGGCGCGTTCCACTCCGGCGAGTTCGAGGGACTGTGGTCGAGGTTCTGCGGCGTCAAGCTTTTGTATCCCTTTACTCCGCAGGAAATGTTCGAGGCGCTCGTGGCAGGTTTCTATGACCCGAACCCGTGCATTGTGTTCGAGCACAAGCTGCTTTACGGAAGCGCAAAGGGGTCGGACATCGACTTCGACGGCGACCTATCAAAAGTCTGGAAGGAGCGTCAGTACGCCGCCGGGACGGACTGCACCGTAGTGGGCATCGGCGCCATGCTCGATGTTGCACTGGCGGCCTGCGGGGAGCTGGGCGGCAGCTTCGACATCTTCAACCCGTTCGTCCTCAACCCGCTCAAGCCTTTACAAATAATGGAATCGGTGAAGAAGACGGGCCGGCTGTGCGTGGTGCAGGAAAGCACGGCAAGCGCAGGGCTCGGCGACAGGATTATTTCCACGGTGTGCAGGGAATGCTTTTCCTGTTTGAAAAGAGCGCCCGTGCTCGTGAGCGCGCCTAACATGCCGGTGCCGTTTGCGCCCGAGCTTGAAACGCTGTACCGGCCGGACAGACAAAAGGTGAAAGAGGCCATTTCAACATTGACAGGAGATTAACGGTGAGCAACGACGTTTTCAGGATTCCGCTGTACCTGCCGTCGCAGGCGGCCGCCGAAACCGAAGCGACCATCACCAAGTGGAACTTTTCGGCGGGCGATGCGTTCAAGAAAGGCCAGATCCTCGGCGAAATCGAGAGCGCCAAGGCTTCGTTCGATTTCGAGGCGCCCTGCGACGGGACCGTGGTGAGGCTCATTTCCGTTGAAGGCGACACAGTGTCGTTTGAAGAGCCGGTGATGGAAATCGAAACGAGCGACGTGTCGATGAAGAACGCTATTCCCGCATCGCAGGCAACAAAGGCGGCGCCGCCCAAGCCGGCGCCGCGGCCGTCGGCCGCCGGCGCGGCCTCGGTTGCCGACACCAGCCGAACGGTGAGCATCCTGGGAATCGGCGGGTATCTTCCCGACCGTGTGGTTTCCAACAAGGAGCTTCTGCGCGAGTTCCCGTCGGTCACCGAGGAGTACATTTTCGGGGTCACCGGCATTCGGGAGCGGCGGTGGGCCAGGGACGGCGAGAAACCGTCCGATATGGCCTTTCATGCGTCAAGCGAGGCAATCCGCCGATCCGGGCTCGACCCGAAGGACATCGGCGGCATCATCGTCTCCACCGAGACGCCCGACATTACCATGCCGTCAACCGCGTGCATCCTGCAGGACATGCTCGGCCTTCGCGGGATTCCCGCGTTCGACCTCAAGGCCGCATGCTCGGGCTGGCTGTACGGTCTCACGCTGGCCAAGGGCCTCGTGCTTTCGGGCGTGGCCGACGACATCCTGGTGACGGGGGTGGAAATGCAGTCGCAGCTCCTTGACAAAACAGACATGGGCACCTACTTCCTTTTCGGCGACGGCGCCGGAGCGGCCGTGGTGTCGGGC
>DATFYJ010000315.1:0-2619 GCA_035315105.1 Chitinivibrionales bacterium | reverse complement strand
GACCCTCGAGGAAAAGGGCAAGCCCGACCAGATGGTGGGAAACAGCGGTTCCATGCGCGAAGTGTACCGCCAGATCGCACAGGTGGCGCCTTCGATGACCACGGTGCTCATCCGGGGAGAAACAGGAACGGGCAAGGAGCTTGTGGCGCGCGCCATTCACCAGAAAAGCGCCCTTTCGTCCGGCCCCTTTGTGCCCGTCAACTGCGCCGCGCTTCCCGAATCGCTTTTGGAAAGCGAACTGTTCGGGCACGAAAAGGGATCGTTCACCGGCGCGTTGTCAAAGCACATCGGCAGGTTCGAATCGGCGGACAACGGCACGCTCTTTCTTGACGAGGTCGGGGAAATGACCATGTCGGCTCAGGGACGCCTGCTGCGGGCGATACAGGACAAAGAAATACAGCGCGTCGGCGGCTCTGCAGCCGTCCGGGTGAATGTGCGCCTCATCTGCGCGACCAACCGCGACCTCGAGGCCGACGTGGCCGAAGGCCGCTTCCGCGAGGACCTTTACTACAGGATAAACGTCTTCACCGTCCATCTGCCCCCGCTCAGGGAGCGCGGCGCCGACGTTCTTTTGCTTGCAGACTATTTCGTCAAGAAATACGCTTTGCGGAACAAGAAGAAGATCGAGCGCATTTCCACGCCGGCCATCGACATGCTCTCCGCTTACCACTGGCCGGGGAACGTGCGCGAACTTGAAAACGTGATCGAGCGGGCGGTCCTTGTGGCAACCGGAAACGTGATAAACGGCCACGACCTGCCTCCCACGCTCCGCCTGAAAGAAGCCGACCTGCAGGGAACGCGCAAGGACACCTTTGAGGCAATGGTCGCCGCGTACGAAAAGGAGCTTATCGTGGAAGCGCTCAAAGACGCCCGGGGCAATCAGACAAAGGCGGCAAAAATCCTGGGGACCACAAAACGGGTCGTCCAGTACAAGGTCCTGAAGCTCAACATCGACTTTCGAAGGCTGCGCGGCACCGCGTAGACCATTTGCCCGCGTCTGCTTTGCATTCTCCGCTTTCTTCCTGCCGACGAAATTGGAAATCCACATGATTAACCGCGGCGATCATGGCACGTGCCTTGCAATATCAAAAGGTTCATGCACTCTTCAAGGAACATCATGCCGGACACCGTACAGAGAAATCTCGACCAGATCCTGGCCGGGTTTGAGCGCAATATGATAGAGAAAACCCTCAGGGACACCCGCGGAAACCAGAGCGAAGCCGCAAGGATATTGGGCATTAGCAAACGAAAAGTCCAGTACAAGACCAGAAAATACCGAATCGATTGCAGAGCATTCAAGAACCATCATCTGTCGGAAAAGGACATGTTTTTCCCCTGGCAACCGTCTGTGGATGGAAACCGTAATACCAGCGAGGATTTCCACAGTCTTCTTCTTCCCTAGCTCGCAGCGCATGTATCGGCACAGCACACGCTCCCTGTGTGTTGCGGCAACCCCATTAACTGCGGCATTCTCTTTTGTTAACACACTCCGTTCAATTCCATTCCCAGGGCAAAACGATACATAATTGTTCCACAAGTGTCCCTTGTTACAATTTTGTCCATCATCGGCATTGTCAGTATTTGTGCACGATTCAGCCTTTCATAGCGGAACAATGTCCGCTTTGACAATGGCACAGATCTTGCATTTCCAACCAGTCCGGAGGAATATCACAGGTAAACATCATCATGCGATGTTGCAACAAGTGCTTCACCCTCAACATAGACAGGACGGCATCCCATGAAACAGCTATCATCACGCTGACGCGCACATCGTTCCAAAGGTAAAAGATATAGAGAGTCGGCACCAACAGAAATCCGGCTCGCAAGTCACGGTTTTTAGAACAGAAGGAGGAAACAATGGTGAAAAAAGCTTTTGTGGCCATCGTACTCGGGTTCATCCTCGCGACGGTCATGCATTCGGTCGGACAACCCGCCGCTCCCGCCCCGGCCGCAGCCGGTGCAGCGATTTCGGCACCTTCGCCCGCTCCGGCACCTGTGGCGCCCGCAGCGTCGCTCAATTCCGGAGACACGGCCTGGATGATTGTGGCAACCGCGCTCGTGATGCTCATGACGCTGCCAGGACTCGCCCTTTTTTACGGCGGTATCGCGAAGCGCAAGGACACGCTCAACGTTATCGCAATGTCGTTTGTCACCTTTGCGATCGTGAGCGTGCTGTGGATTGTCTACGGATACTCTCTGGCCTTCGGCACGGACGTTCACGGCATTATCGGTAATCTGCAAAAATTCATGATGAGCGGCATCAAGGTCGACACGCTTTCCTCGTACCAGAACACCATTCCCGAGTTCATCTTCGTGGTGTTCCAGCTCACCTTTGCCGCGATAACCGTTGCCCTGGCAAGCGGCGCCTTCATCGAGCGGATGAAGTTTTCGGCGTGGATCCTGTTTTCGGTATTGTGGCTCACGTTCGTGTACTGCCCGGTCGCCCACTGGGTGTGGGGAAACGGCTTTCTCGCAAAGCTCGGAGCGCTTGACTTTGCGGGAGGCACGGTGGTGCATATCAACGCCGGCATCGCGGCCCTCGTGGGCGCGCTGGTGCTCGGAAAACGCAGGGAACCTTCGCTCATCCCGAACAACCTGGTTGCGACCGTGACCGGCGCG
>DATFYJ010000314.1:0-3094 GCA_035315105.1 Chitinivibrionales bacterium | reverse complement strand
CCCCGCTCTTGTCCGGAGAAAGCAGGGCGTTCTGGGAAAAGAACCTGGCGTCACTACGGTCCGGTCTCATCCATTGGGGCAAGTTTGAACGATATTTCCGGCTGTTTAGGACCGTGATATTGCCGCTTGTCCATTCGCAAGAGACCCTTAGCGACCTCTTACAGCCCAAGACAAGGGAGCAGCGCGTCGCATTCTACGAACGGCATTGGAACAACCGGCGCTGGAACCTGCTGTTCAACGTTTTCTTTTCAAAGTTCGTGATGGGCAGGCTGGGCCGCGACCCTGAGTTTTTCCGGTATGTGAAAGGATCCATCGCCGGCCTGGTGCTAAACCGCACGCGCCATGCGGTAACCGACCTTTCCACCCACGACAACCCGTACCTCCGTTATATCGCCTTTGGCAACTTTGGCGACGCGCTGCCGCATTATGCCCGCGCGGAAAACTTCGAGGCGATCCGGCGCAACATTGACCATCTCAAGATTCTCCGAGGCACCACGCAGGAGGCCTGCGCGGCATACAGCGACGGGTTCGACGCATTCAACCTCTCCGACATTTTTGAATACATGGACCCTTCGCTGTTCGAAAGCACGGCCGCAGACCTGCTTTCCCATGCGCGCCCGGGCGCACGCCTTGCCTACTGGAACATGCTGGTGCCGCGCAGCCTTGCCGAATGCTTCCCCGGCCGCGTGTGCGCCGATGGCGCCCGCTCGCAGGAGCTCCTCTTGCGCGACCGGGCGTTCTTCTACCAGCACTTTCATCTTGACCGGACGGTCAACCGATGATACACCACGATCTAATCCCCGCGTGCATCGTGAGCGGCGCGTTCCTGCTGGTGTTTGCGGCAGCGGAACTCTGGCGCGTCCTGGGCAGGCCTTCAAAGGAGGCAACCAGGAAACTGGTCCATTTTTCGTGCGGCACGATATGCCTCGGCTTCTCCTATCTGTTCCGGTCGCACTGGACCGTGCTTGCGCTTTGTTTCCTGTTTGTCGCAATCATGGTCTTTACAAAACGGTTTGGCCTGCTTCCCTCCATCCACGGCGTGGAGCGGAAATCGCAGGGCAGCCTGTATTATCCGGTTGCCGTATACGTGTCGTTTGCGCTCTCCTCGGCCTTTCACCGGCCCGACCTCTACCTCATCGGCATTCTGGTGCTGGCGGTCTCCGACTCGCTCGCCGCGCTCGTGGGCGGACGGTACGGGTTCAAGGTGTATATCGTGGAAGAACATCACAAAAGCCTTGAAGGCTCCGTGTTCTTTTTCCTCGCCACGTTTCTCATCGTTCATCTCTGCCTCCTGCTTCTGTCTCGCCTGGACCGCAGCGTGTCGGTGCTCACGGCCGTGTACTGCAGCCTGCTCGTCACCGCATTCGAGTCGATTTCCCTGGGCGGCGCGGACAACCTGTTCATCCCGCTCGGCACCATCGTGCTGCTGGAACGGGTGGCGGACAAGGGCATTGTTCCCCTTGCGGCCCGGATCACGGTCGTGGTGTCGCTGTTCGCACTTGTCTATCTTCTGTCGCGGCGGTTCAAACGGTTCGGCATCACGGCGATTATCGGCTTGGCGCTCACCGGTTACGCGGCGCTCATGTTCGGCGGCCCGGCATGGCTCGTGCCGGTGGTGGTGGGCATCGCGCTCTTTACCACGCTCGATATTTTTATAGAGGAAGGTCCGGCCGTAGACACCGTGTACCGCATCAGGCCGGTGTTCTACCTTCTCTTTGTGTCCTTTGCATGGACCGTTGTGGCGGGAATGACCACGCCGTTCCGCGATGCCGCGTTTGTCTCCTTTGTCACGAACATCACGGCCAATCTCGGCATTCTGTGGCAGCGGCGGGCGCGGATGACCGGCCATCCCTACCGGCTCGCCCTCCCGCTATGGCTGCGGAACGCGCATTGCTGCGTGCGCGCCCTGGTGCTCACGCTGGTGTTCGCCGTACCGCCGGTCCTCGTCGACCCGCGTTTGTCCGCGCCCTTCACCATCGGCGCAACGGCCGCAGGCACCATAACCATCGAACTGGTGTACTGGTTTGTGGAGCGCAGGAAGCGCGGCACGTGGAGCGACACGAACTTTCTCCGGTTCACCGCCCTTGTCTCCGGACTGGTGACGGTTTTGCTCTTTGCGGCTTCGGTGTGGTTCTACAATATCAACACAGGGGCCGCGTTCAAATGAAAACGCTGCTGGCAACCAGCCGGGTCACCTATGTACCGCGCAATTACCGCGACGCGCTTGAGGCCGTTGTTGCCGGCGCAGCCGAACACGTGTACGGCCTCCTCGTGATTGACAACCTCGATTTCTCCCTTGTGAAAAAGGCGGCCGGTCTGTTCCTGCTTGGCGCACCCCGGCTTGGCCGGGTGTTTGCCGCCAACCTGTTTTGCGCCGTGTTCGACCGCCGCACCGCGCTCTTCCGCTCTCTGCAAAAACCGGTAATTTCTGCCCGTGATGCCAATGAAACGCAGGTTGTCGACCTTGTCCGGCGCGAGCGTATCGACCTCGTAGTAAACATGCGCACCCGCTGCCTGTTCAAACAGCCGCTGCTCGCAGCGCCGCGCCTGGGCTGCATCAACATTCACCACGGCCTGCTGCCCCGGTTTCGCGGCACCATGTGCGACCTCTACGCGCTTGCCGACAACAGACCGGCAGGCTTCAGCATCCATGTGATGTCGGAAAAACTGGACGACGGCAGGATTCTTTTCCGTAAAGAAGTATCCGCGCCGGGCGAAAAAGACTATGTGGCCTACCTGTCGAAGACCGGCAGGCAAGAAGGCGAGGCGCTTGCGGCGCTTTTGGGCCAAATCGCAAAGCAGGATTCTCTTCCCGAAGGAACACCAAACAGGGACGACTGCGCGGCATACGCGCGGACCCCTAAATCCCGCGGCGAGGCGGCGGCGCTGAAAAAGAAGGGTATGCTGCTCTGATCCAGGCAAGGAGGAGGCTTTGATGGCGGAAGAAATCGGCTATTACACGGGCGCGCATGTCAAGAACAATGTGTTCTCCTTTCTCGAAAAGCACCTGACGGAACGGCCCGGCTTCACCGTGCTGCGCTGGGTTGCGCGGCCAGCTCTGGAAAAATGGGCCGCGTTACCGGAAGGCCCGCTC
>DATFYJ010000313.1:0-2052 GCA_035315105.1 Chitinivibrionales bacterium | reverse complement strand
TGCGCTGTTCGCTCTGTACAATTACCTGCCGCTTGACCGGCAGATGGCCCTCGACTTCTCTAGCTACATTGACGACTGGGGCGGGTGGCTCTCCGCAGCCGGATATTCGCTGCTCGCGCTTGCCGGATCGGAATGCGGGTCCGGCTATGGTCAGTGGCTCTGGAACAAAATGGGGACCGACCTCGGCCGCAGCTCGTACCAGGCCGGAAACCATGTGCCGGAGTTTTTCTACTATTCGCCTTCCGCACCGTCAACTGCGCCGACCGGCTTGCCGCTGTACAGGACATTCACCGACCTCCAGGGCGTAATCTGGCGCACGGGCTGGGGCGACAGCGACCTTACGTTCGGGCTCAAGACCGGCGCCTACGGCGGAACGTTCCTTTACAATCAGTACCTGTCGAAAAAATATCCTTTCGACACGGCCGGCGCAAACCTCAACGTGGGCCACAACCATGCCGACGCGAACACATTCTGGCTGTACCGCGGCAACGCCACCATTGTCGGCGAGAACGAGGGCCGCAGCCTGTACAACGACCTCGGCACCGCGTACCAGTCCTCGTCGCACAACACGCTCCTTGTTGACGGCAGGGGACAGTATTTCCCCACCAACCAGACCGGCGTGTACGCAAACAACGACGGCGGCCTGAAGTCCGTGTGCAATGTCGCGGGATACGACTTCGTCGAGTCCGATGCGTCAAAGAGATGCCGGTCGACCAACACCGACGGTTCCATGGGACCTTTTACGGTCTCCCTCTTTGTGCGGAATGTCCTGTTTGTAAGGCCTTTGTATTTCATCATCGTCGACAACGTTGCAGACAGCGCGGCCCATGCCTACGAACTGCGGTTCCATTGCGCGGATTCAGCAATCATCGACACCACGGGCGGATGGGTGCGCGCGTTGAGCTCCGGCGGCAACGTGCTCGGCATAAAAACGCTCTCACCGGTGCCGTTTGCGTACGACACGGTTGATTCCGCAAAGCCGGCCGTGCTCATAAGGCCGCCCCAGGCCGTGAAACGCGCAGACTTTGTCCATGTTCTCTACCCCACGCAGACTTCCGCATGGCCGGCCAGGCCGCAGTTCTCTCTTGCAAACCAGACCCTGTCGGCCACCGTGGTCCATGTGAGCGGGAGCGTTGCCTTTGACCACATCATACGACACGCGGACGCGGCCGACACCGTCACCGCCGGGAATTACGTGATTGACGGCAACGCGGCGAGCGTCGGCAGGGCGGCCGACGGAAGCGTGAAAGACCTTTTCCTGGCCGCAGGCACATTTGTTGCAGACAGCGCCGGCCGCAGGCCCCTCTTGCAAAGTGCCGCAGCGGTGAACGCCGTGCACGCATCCATAACCGACACGGCGGTAACGGTATGGCTCGACGAAAAGAGCGCGCTCAACCTGAGGCTCTACGCCCCGCAGGCAACGCCGTCGATGGTGCGCGTGCCGGGACGGAACGCCTCCGCCACCGCCGCGAACGGATACCTAACCATCACCGAAACCATGCGCGTCGCTCCGGGCAGCGCCGTGCGTCCGGGCTGCCCGGCCGCCACGTTCTCTTTTGACAAGAGGCACGGAGCGGTTCGCATCCTGTCTTCACGGCCGGGGAATGTGACGGTGCGCCTGTACCGTCTCAACGGAAAATGCATGTGGAAAAGCGGCGAAACGGCTGCGGGTCCCGGGCAAAGCATCTCGGTGCCGATCGACCTGCGACGCAGGGGGCATGCCACGTACATCGTGCGCGTTGAGATCAACGGCGCAGCGGCCGGGCAGTCGCTGGTGCAGCTTGCGGAATAGCGGCGCGTAATACGATCTGTCAATTTAGCGCCCGGGAACAGGGAGACAGAAATCCCCGTTGACCCATCCCTCCCGCAATACTACACTTTTCGTGGGCGCCTGTTCGCCCGCATACCCTTTTTTTGGGGAAAGCCGTCATGATTCCAGCGATACTGTGTGTGGTGCTTGCGCTGGCGCCGCAGCTTCACGCGGCAGGCGCCCCAAAGCCTGCGCCGAAGCAGAAACCCGTCCCCTTCGTTTCCCTCATGGACGCATCCGCC
>DATFYJ010000312.1:0-2201 GCA_035315105.1 Chitinivibrionales bacterium | reverse complement strand
TATGGTGAGGCCAGAAAACAGGCTGCAGTGGCGACGCAAACGGCAAGACAGGAGACTACATAATCGCGCAACGGGGACGCAATTCCCGAAAGCATATCCATCTGGAAGGACTTTTTCGGCGGAGCTCCGGCATCGCTCTTTACAACATAGATATCGATCGTTCCGCTATCACGGATAAGTTTATTGACCAAGGACCCGCCATGCACAAGGTCGAGTACGGGGTTTGACATCGATTTACCAATGACAATTTGTGTCGCATTGTTTTGGCGCGCGGCCCTCAGAAGGGCCCGCGCAATATCGTCGTCCGCGGTGGTGACCAGGGTCGCGCCGAGTTCCTGGGCGAGTTCGATGTTTTTCTTGAGCCGCTTTTCAGCCATTGCGGACAGCGGCCGCGATGCCTGAACGTACACCGCAGTCCACGGCGCCTCCATGGTGGCGGCGATGCGACGCGTCCACCGGATGAGCTGTTCCGAATACGGGCTCGGCCCGATGGCGACCATGAGCCGCTCAACCGTTTTCCACGGACCGCTAATCCGGTTCTCCTGCATGTAGTCCTTGAGCTGCAGGTTGACACGGTCCGCAGTCTTGCGGAGCGCGATCTCACGGAGCGCGGTGAGGTTGCCTTTCTGGAAGAAATGCTTTGCCGCGGCCTCGGATCGCTCCGCGGTATACACCTTGCCCTCCCTGAGGCGGGCCAAAAGGTCATCAGGCGGTAGGTCGACCAGCTCGATTTCATCCGCCATGTCAAGAACGCCGTCGGGCACCGTCTCGCGCACCGTGACACCGGTGATCTGGCGCACCGAGTCCACCAGGCTTTCCACATGCTGCACATTGAGGGTGGTGAGGACATTTATCCCATTGTCAAGCAATTCGAGCACGTCCTGATATCGCTTGGCATGGCGCATGCCTTCGGCATTGGTGTGCGCGAGCTCATCGACAAGCACATACCCTGGTCGTGCGGCCAGTACTGCGTCCAGGTCCAGGTCCGAAAGTCCTTTGCCTTTATAGCTTATCTGCAAGCGCGGAATGACGGTAAGTCCGAAGAGCAGCGCTTCTGTTTCTTCCCGGCCGTGGGTCTCGACAATCCCGACGCTCACGGAAACATTCCGCGCCCTCAGTGCCTGTGCGGCCTTGAGCATGGCATATGTTTTTCCAACGCCGGGGCACATGCCGAAGAAGATTTTCAAGGTGCCGCGCAGCTTGGCCTGCTCGTCTTTTTGTATGGAAGCGAGCAGAACATCGGGATTTGGTCGCTCAGGGTCGCTCATTGTGCGCATTTCCAGTTAGAGCAATGATAATACAGCCGATCGATCTTTTTTGAGCAATATCACCTGTTCTTATTTCTCCGCTCACGAACTTTCCTAATAAATAGTATCTTCCGCTGAATGAAACCACGTCAATCCTAGTCAAGCATAAGGATCGGCCGAAGAACATTGACACGCGGCATTCCCGGTATTCCAATCAAAGGGAGTGTTTGTCTTCCATGATCATGCTTAGCTGCACGCCGATCATGTAGGCAATGGTTCCCATTGCTTCGGTAGGCAACGTTTCGCTTTTGACAGCTAATAATGCAAGCGTTGAGGTTTCTTTGCTAATCTGAACGTATCTTACTCCCAATATACTCTCATCCGCCAGTTCCATTAAGTTCCTCGAATGGTCCTGAAGAAACTTCAGTCGGTTTTCAATCTCCTCAGGAATATTGGTTGTCGCAGATCCAGTAAAATGCTGCCACTTTCCTTCACCATAAACATGGATCGAGCAGTATTCCAGCGAGAAAATAGTGAGGACCTTTTGGGCAATTCCAGTAAGTGTGAGCCGGTCTTGCGGTATGGACAAAAGCCACTTTCCAAATTCCTTCAGTTGAACAAGGGCGTTATTCAGTACATTTGCTTTCCTCTTGTTTTCAGCCGCCGCCGCAGTAAGACGGCTTGTGATTACAGACGCCAGAAGGAATGCCGCTAATGAAATCCAATCGGAAAAAGCGGTAATGTTGAATGTTCCAACCGGCGGCAAGTAGAAATAATCGAAACAAAGCGTTGCCACCAAAGAAGTGGAGATGGCCACAAGGAGGTTGCCGAAAAAGGCGGACAGTAGAACTATGATCAGGAAGCTGAAAGCCGCCGTTGAAGCGTTGGTGAGGGACCCAAAAACAAGCGTGAGCTTGGTCGCGACAAGGATCGCTGCGGCAAAGGCCAACATTT
>DATFYJ010000311.1:0-8493 GCA_035315105.1 Chitinivibrionales bacterium | reverse complement strand
CGGCGTAGGATTCCTTGCGGTCGGTTTCATGTTTCGGCACCATGCACTCGGCGTAGTGTCCATGGTATGGGGAGTTTTTCCATTGAGCGCCGGAGCGTTGGACATCTGCTTTATCAGCGGACTGCTGGGGGGTCCGCTTTCCGGCAGGAAGATTCGCGATGGGCACAGGATTTCCTCGTAGCGACCTTACCAGTCGCTTATGCAAACGACTCTAGATCGGAGCGTTAACCTGCCGCACACGAAAGGGGTGGTATGGCTTCAACACTATGGATTGGGAACATTCAATTCGGCGACATCAATGTCCCTGTAAAACTCCACACCGCCGTCGTCCAAAACCGGATTCAGTTTCACCTTTTGCACAAAACCGACCGCGTAAAACTCCGCCAGCAGATGATATGCAAATTTGATGGAGCTCCGGTGCCTGCCGAAGAGCAGGCAAAAGGGTTTCAGGTAGACGAAAGAAAATACATTCTCATTGACCAGGATGAACTCGAACAGACAGAGCCTGAATCCAGCAGGATTATTAATGTCCATGAATTCGTAAAGACCGGGGAGATCGACCCTGTTTTCATGGAACGTGTTTACTACCTCGAGCCTGATGCCTCAAACAAGAGCTACAGCGCGCTTGCTGCGGCACTAAAAGATATGGACGCGCAGGGCGTCTGCACATGGGTGATGAGAAAACGCGCCTATTTTGGCGCGCTACAGTCAGCCGGAAAGACCCTCAGGCTCACTGTGCTAAGGTACACGGACGAGATAGTACAGCCGAAATCGCTTGGACTTGAATCATTTGAATTGTCCGAAAAAGAAGTGATCATAGGCAGCGAATTAATAAACAGGCTTACCGTCAAATTTCAGCCGGAAAAATATGTCAACGAGCACCAGAAGAAGCTGAGGGACATGATAGACAAAAAGGCGCTTGGTCAGAAAATCGCGCTTTTCACTCCCAAGCACCATAAACCGACAACACCCGGCAAATTGCTCGAGGTACTCCAGAAAAGCCTGAAGAAGGCCGCCTGATGAAAAAACCAACCAAGGCAAGCGCCGTAAGCAATATCGGAAAAAAAACCGAATCCGCTCCTAAGGAAATTCCCTCCCAGGGCATTTGGAGCGGTACCGTGAGCTTCAGCCTTGTAGCTATTCCTGTTCGCCTGGTCAAATCAGTGGAACCGGGCCGCGTTTCATTTCACATGCTTCATACCAAGGACTACTCACCTCTTGAGCGCAGGATGGTTTGCCCTGAAGAGGAGAAAATAGTCCCACCCGAAGAGATCATCAGGGGTTTTGAAATAGAACCGGGGAAACATGTTACAGTGACCGACGAAGAACTGGAATCCGTTTCACCCGACAGGAGCCGGACCATTGAGATAACGGAATTCATTGACACAAGAGAAGTTGACCCCATATACTACGACCACCCGTATTTCCTTGTCCCGTTAAAAGGCGGCGAAAAATCCTACCGCCTTCTCGCCGAGTCGATGCAAAGGACGAACAAGGCAGGCGTAGCAAAATTTGTTCTTGACGAACGTGAATACCTCGTCTTGATCATGACCAGAGAAGGCGCACTGGCCCTCAGCATGCTTCACTACAGCGATGAAATATTGCCCGGCGACACTCTGGCGCCTGCTGCCGATGAAGCCCCTGAGGATGAAAAAAACGATATCAAGAGAAGAATAAAGGGGATGATGACTGACTTTGCTCCGGAAAAATACTCAAACGACCGCAGGGAAAAACTTTTGGATCTGATAAACAAGAAGGTAAAGAAAAAAGCCGAGGTCGAAGCCCCTGTGGTAGAGGAAGAAGAAAAAACAGAAGGCATGGCGGACTTGATGGTTGCCCTGGAAAAAAGCATGCATAAGGTGAAAAAAGGCAGATGAACAAGACGGTAAGTATCAACGACCGGGAGCTGTGGCTCACCAACCTTGACAAAGATCTATATCCTTCTTATGGCTTTGCGAAAACACGGATACTTGAATATTACAGCCTTATCGCGCCGTTCATGCTCCCTTTCCTTAAAGACCGTGCCCTGACCTTGAAGCGCTATCCCGAGGGTGTTGGCCAGGATTTCTTCTTCGAAAAGCGCTGTCCCAAACACCGCCCTGCCTGGCTGGAAACAGCCGAGATACCTTATGGAGACAGAAAAAGGATAACCTACTGCGTGGCAAATAATTTGGAAACCCTTATCTGGGTGGGAAACCTTGCGTCTATCGAGCTCCATGTGCCCTTGGCAAAGGCCGCTTCCCCTGATAATCCGGACTCAGTGGTCTTCGACCTGGACCCCGGCGTTGGCGCCGATGTCCTTGATTGCGCCAGAGTGGCACTCGTAGTGAAGGATTTGCTATCCGACCTAAAGCTTGAAAGCTTTGCAAAGACCTCGGGCAAAAAGGGACTGCACGTGTTTGTGCCGCTTGATCCCAAAAAGACAAACTTCGAGAACACCAAAAGTTTTTCCAAGGCAGTGGCCGGCATTTTGCAGAAAAACTATCCTGACCTTGTCACGGCTAGAATGAATAAAGAATACCGCAAGAACAAAGTCTTCATCAACTGGTCCCAGAACGACGCCTCCAAGACGATGGTCTGCGTTTATTCTTTGCGCGCTGCGGAAAAGCCGGCCGTCTCGTTCCCGCTTGCATGGAAAGATCTTGAGAAAAGGGCATTGGAGAAGGACCCTGAAAAATTCCAGGTTCTTGCTCCTGATGCAGTGACAAAGGCTGTTGGAAAGGGAGATTTTTACCGTGAGATGTTGGACAAGAAACAGAGGTTGCCGAATACGTGGGCCTAAAAGAATACCGGCAAAAACGTGAATTAGAAAAGACGACCGAGCCCGGACTTGCTCAGCAAAAAAACAAGGGACGGTATCTCGTTTTTGTGGTGCACAAGCACGCCGCGCGCAGGCTCCATTATGACCTGAGGCTTGAAATGGAGGGCGTGCTAAAAAGTTTCGCCGTCCCCAAAGGCCCCTCTCTTGACCCATCGGTAAAGAGGCTGGCGATCCATGTCGAGGACCATCCCTTTGAGTACAAGGATTTTGAGGGCGTTATCCCCAAAGACAATTACGGCGCAGGCAGGGTGATACTCTGGGACAAAGGTCTTTACGGCTCCCCTTTTTCGAACGACAAGAAAAAGGGCGAGGAATTGCTTCGGAAAGGCCTGCGGCAGGGCGATTTGAAATTCGTGCTTGCGGGAAGCAAGCTCAAAGGCGAGTTCGCTCTTGTCAAAACGAGATGGGACGACAAATCGTGGCTCCTGTTAAAGAAAAAGGACCGCTACGCATCCGCCGCCGACGTCCTGGCGCAGGACCGCTCTGTATCCTCCGGTAAAGCCATTGATGAACTTTCCGATGAAAGCCCCGCAAGGCCTGATAAGGTAAATGCTGTAGCACGGGCTGTGCAGGCATCGCCGGCAGACCTCGCGGCCAAGGCCCCGATAAGGCCCATGCCGCACAACGTTAAACCCATGCTGGCTGTTGCGATAAAAAAACCGTTCAGCCATGCGGACTGGATATTTGAAGTCAAGTGGGACGGATATAGAGCAATTGCGGAGCTCGACAATGAGAGCGTCGCGCTTTATTCACGCAACCAGATTCCCCTCATGAAAAAATTTCCTCCTGTCGTCGAATCCCTGCAAAAGCTCGGAACAAGGGCGGTGCTGGACGGCGAAATCATAGTCGCAGATAATAACGGTAAACCGGACTTCCAGAAGCTCCAGGATTTTCCAAAGTCAGCCGGAGGTCATTTGATATACTATGTCTTTGACATTTTATTCCATAAGGGCCGCGACCTGACCGGATTGCCTCTCATCCAAAGAAAGGAACTCTTGAAGAAGATTCTCCCCCATGACGAACACATGAAATATTCCGAACACATTTGGAAAGACGGCGAATCGTTCTTTAATGCGGCCAAACAGAAAGGCATCGAAGGCATAGTCGCAAAACATTCTTTGAGCCCGTACAAGCCCGGAGCAAGAAGTACGCAATGGCTCAAAATAAAGAACCACATTACCCAGGACTGCGTCATCGCCGGATTCACCGAGCCCCGCGGAGCAAGAAAATATCTCGGCAGCCTTGTTCTCGGCGCATACGACAATGGTAATTTTGTTTACATCGGCCATTCAGGCGGAGGTTTTAGCACTAAAACCCTCAAAGCAATGTACGAAAAACTTTTACCCCTGGCAGCGAAAACCTGCCCGTTTAAAACCAAGCCTCCCGAAGATACCCCGACCACCTGGACAAAACCACTGTTGGTCTGCGAAGTTGCTTTTACAGGCTGGACCAAGGAAAGAATGATGCGCCATCCGCGGTTTTTGCGGTTTAGGGACGATAAGAAACCTCGCGAAGCCGTCTTCGCTTTGCAGGAATAATACTATTGCCCCTTGGAAAAGGAGGAAAAAAATGAAAATTCTCACAGGGACGAGCGGTTACGGTTACAAAGAATGGAAAGGTAATTTCTATCCTGAAAAGATATCCGCGGACAAAATGCTGGGCTTTTATTCCAGCCGGCTTTCGACTGTTGAAATAAACAATACTTTTTATCACATGCCCGCTGCAAATGTCATCCTGTCCTGGGCGGAACAGGCGCCGGCCGGATTTACCTTTGTCATCAAGGCTCCCCAGATCATCACGCATGTAAAGCGCCTGAAAGACGTGAAAGAAGAAACGCGTTATTTCTTTAAAACGATCTCCGGCCTGGGCCGCAAGCTTGGCCCCGTGCTCTTCCAGTTCCCGGGCAGCTTTCGGGAAGACCTCTCCGTGCTGGAGGATTTTTTGAGTCTTATCCCGCCGAAAACTCCCTGCGCATTCCTATTCAGGAACAAGTCGTGGTTCAGTGAGGGGACGTATACCCTGCTTCGCAGAGAGAAATTCTGCCTTGGCCTGGAAGATACAGACGAGAACCCGATAGAGGAAATTGTCAACACCGTTCCTTGGGGTTATCTGCGTTTGCGCAGGTCGGATTACACCGAGACCGAGCTCTCGCAGTGGGCCAAGAAAGTGCTTGCTCAAGAATGGAAGAAGGCTTTCGTTTTTTTTAAACATGAGGATGACGAGGCCGCGAGGGGCCCCCAACTGGCGACGAGTTTCAAGGAGATTGTGAGTCATTCTTGAATATGCAACCTGGTTGAGTAATTCTTGACACAAGGCATTATTGGGTAGGGAGCGGTAAGGAAGAAGGGGTGCTGTTATGAACGAGGTTATTTCGAAAGACGGTACATCCATTTCATTCGATCGGGTTGGTCAGGGACCTGCAGTTATTTTGGTTGATGGAGCGTTTTGCTACCAGGGCTTTGGACCCAGCGAACCGCTGGCTCGTCGGCTGAAACAGGACTTCACGGTTTTTGCCTACGACCGCCGGGGACGCGGGAATAGCGGCAATACCCTTCCCTATTCGGTCGACCGCGAGATTGAAGACATTGACGCACTTATCAAAGAGGCCGGCGGATCGGCGTGTGTCTGCGGCATTTCTTCCGGTGCCGTCCTTTCCCTTGAGGCGGCTGCGCGTTGCAAGGGCATTAAGAAACTTGCATTGTACGAGCCGCCTTTCATTACTGACAGCAGTCACGCTCCGCTGCCGGACAATTACCTACCGCAACTCAACGAGTTGATAACATCAAATCGTCGGGATAATGCGGTGAAACTTTTTATGAAGACTATGGGCGCACCAGACCTTTTTGTCGGCATGATGCGGTTGATGCCGTCATGGCGAGAACTCAGAGAGGTAGCTCACACACTTCCTTACGACATCACCATTGTAAAAGACTACCAAAGAGGAAAACCCTTGACCGTACAGCAGTGGAATTCCCTCAGCATCCCCATGCTGCTCTTGACCGGGAGCAAGAGCCCTGCATGGATGCAACATTCGATGAGCGCGCTTGCAAACGCTTTCCCAAAGGCCCGACACCAAACGCTGGAGGGACAAGCCCATGATGTTAAACCAAGAGTTCTCGCGCCGGTACTGATTGAGTTCTTCAAAGACTAGTACCCATGTTTGTAGCCCGGGGTGGAATGCACAAGTGGGGTACTATCACATCCTGGCAAAAAACGCGGATTCACGCCTGCCGAACGCTATTT
Organism: Chitinivibrionales bacterium; assembly: GCA_035315105.1. Classification (GTDB taxonomy): domain Bacteria; phylum Fibrobacterota; class Chitinivibrionia; order Chitinivibrionales; family FEN-1185; genus FEN-1185. Next base: position 2,429 of record DATFYJ010000311.1, on the reverse strand, counting down.
TTCTTGTCATGCTCCGTCACCGCATGCCATATACCGCTCATTGGGCTGTTCCGCTTGCGCTTGTCCCGTCCGTGATGCTCGTGATATTCTCCTGTGACAATTTCGCCAGTTCCATTACGCCTCCACCCTCCCTCGTTGTGCGCGGCATTCCTCCCATTCCCGATTCGATTGCCAAAGCCGTTTCCCGCTACCGGAATTGGAATTTCGCTTGCTTTGCCGGATGGGCGCCGAGCGGAAACGGGATGATCGTTGTTTCGCGCGTTGGGGAGATAAACCAGGTTCATTTCGTCCCCGCACCGAGAGCGCAGCTGCGGCAGCTCACCTTTCTCAACGAGCCGGTCACGAGCGTCGCGGTGTGTCCCGATCCCCTGCGCCGGATGCTGTTATTTACAAAAGACAGCGGCGGCGACGAGAACTTCCAGATTTACTCTTTGCGCCTCGATTCGGCCGCGCCTGTGCGCATCACCGATGGAAAATGGCAGAACGAGGGCATCGTGTGGTCGAATGCCGGCGACCGCTTCGCGTTCCAAAGCAACAGGTGCAACGGCGTTGATTTCGACATTTACGTGTACGACACCGGCAAACCCGCGCTCACCCGGCCCGTGCTTGCGCGGACCGGTTCGTGGTCGGTTGCAGACTGGTCCCCTGGGGACAGCCTTCTGCTTGTCTCCCACTACCTTTCACGCACCGCCTCGTATCTTTACGTGTGCGACTGGCGCACGGGCGAATGCACTCCCCTTCACGACACTCTCGACACGGTGTCGCAGGAGGTCGGCGCCTGGGGCCCGGGCGGCCGGGGCATCTTTCTCACCTCCGACAAAGCCACGGATTTCCGCTCGCTCCGCTACTTCGACCTGGCATCACGGCGCGAGACCGTTCTCACCGCGGACATTCACTGGGACGTGCGCGAAATCGACATGTCCCGCGACCGCTCATTTCTGGCTTTCCAGACGAACCAGGACGGATATTCGCATGTGTTTATCATGAATACCGCCACGTTCCGGTTCAGCGAAATATCCGGTTTGCCCCGGGGCGGCATCAACGGACTGCGGTTCGACCCTTCGGGAGAGCGCCTCGGCATGACGCTCACCACCGCCGTGCAACCGGAGGAAGCGTACTCCCTGAGGCTTTCCGATTTCTCCCTTGTCCGCTGGACCGCAAGCGGACTCGGCGGTCTCGACACGAACGCACTGGTGACGCCGGAAGTTGTCCATTATCCCACCTTTGACAGTATCGGCGGGCAACCGCGTTTGGTCCCCTGTTTCGTTTACAAACCGAAAACCGGAAACAGGCCGTTCCCTGTGCTGGTGGACATTCACGGAGGGCCGGAAAGCCAGTTCTGGCCCTATTTCCGGCCGGAGATCCAGTTTGACGTGTGCGAGCTGGGTCTGTGCGTACTCGCTCCCAATATCCGCGGCTCGGGCGGATACGGCAAGGCCTGGCTGTCGCTTGACAACGGGTACCTGCGCGAGGACGCGGTGAAGGACATCGGCGCGCTGCTTGCATGGGTCAACAACAGGCCGGACATGAACGCGTCGGCTGCGGCCGTATCGGGCGGATCATACGGCGGCTACGTCGCGCTCGCCTCCCTTGTCCGGTACGGCAAACAACTGCGGGCCGGGATCGATTTGTACGGCATATGCAATTTCGTTACGTTCCTCGAACACACGTCGGCCTACCGCCGCGACCTGCGCCGCGTGGAGTACGGCGACGAGCGCGATCCGGACATGCGCGCGTTCCTTCTGCGCATTTCCCCTTTGACAAACGCCTCCCGCATCACCCGCCCGCTCATGATCTTTCAGGGGGCAAACGACCCGCGGGTTCCCCTCAGTGAATCGGAACAGATGGCGGCTGCGGTGCGCGCAAACAACGGAACGGTGTGGTCGATCGTGGCGCGCAACGAGGGTCACGGCATGCGGCGGAAGGCGAACCAGGATTATCTCGACTGCTGCGAGGCGATGTTTTTAAAGACGTTTCTGGTCAATAAATAATCTGTTAAGAATAGAATTGGGCGCCCCGCCGCTTTGCGGCGGCGGCCCTCCCTCCGGGCTCGGCCTGTCGGCCTCGTTGTCGCCTGCCACGAGGGCCCTGGGGGCCGTGGTCAGGCGGCAATGCGCTCCAGCGCACCCTGCGGTCCTGCCTGGCGCCGGTAAAAGGACCATTGCCGTTCTTGTCTTTTAATAAAATGTAGTCGGGGAATCATATTAACAGCTTATTGTTGTAAAGGCGTCACAGTTACGAGTTCGTACGACCTAGACCCAATGCCAAGTTTTTCCGCATACTTAAGCTGCCTGAGACCGTCCCGATCCGGGTGGGCTTTCTTGAAGACGTCTATGCCGCCGGCCTTTTCCCGCACCATGTCGAAACAGGCCTGATCGATAGCAACCGGGTCTGCCGACGCGAAGATTCCGACGTCGTCCACGATGCGC
>DATFYJ010000310.1:0-2694 GCA_035315105.1 Chitinivibrionales bacterium | reverse complement strand
GTTCACCTGCTATTGTTACCTTGTTTACAGTAATAAGAAAATCAGTCATATTGTTCCTTCTTTTTCATGGCGCGATCTTTATTCTAAATATCCTGGCTGCCGTGTGTATTGCCTTTTGCAAACCAACAGATATTAGTTATTAAACGACATAAATAATTATGTCGTCAGACGACATAACAATCAATCGTATTAATCAGCATGTATAGTGATGGTATCCACCCAACATCAAAAAAAGCCATGGGCTTAAACGAATTCAACATCTTTACTTCACAACTACCGCTCCAAGGGTGCGCGCTCATGTTTATCTAATTCCAAATTTTCACCCTCTCCCCGTGGGAGAGGGCGGGGTGAGGTTGTTTCGGTCTTGCCACAGGCCCCACCACGCTGCACACCGCGAAGCTCCCAAAGACGTCTTGATTTTATTATTTATTAATTGCAGCAATCGATTGATGGTATTCACCTGACCCCCGAAAATGCTATGAGCTTAAACGAATTCAACATCTTTACTTGACAACTACCGCTCCAAGGGTGCGCGCTTACGTTTATCTAATTCCAAATTTTCAACCTCTCCCCGTGGGAGAGGGCGGGGTGAGGTTGTTTCGGCCTTGCCACAGGTCCCACCACGCTGCACCCCGCGAAGCCCCCAAAGGCATTTCAATTTATTCATTTATTAATTGTAGTAGTCAGTTGCCAGGCACCGCCGAGGTCGCCACTTTGCAAAAACTACGTATTCCTAGGTCAAAAAGCAAGTTTATTGTCCCGCAGGTCAAGGTGCGAGTTTATAAGTTGAGGGGTTGAGAAGTTGGGGAGTTGAGATAGGTGCAAGAAAGCTATCGAGTGCGGTCTATCAGGGGATCGGTCCAAGATATAATGGGCCGCCAGTGGAGAACCAAGGCAGCGTGAAAAAGTGGACATTTCTTGGACGCTTTAAGCAAAAAGGACTTACAGGCAAAACCCGCAAGTCCCTCTATATATAAGTGGTAGTCCCTATGGGAATCGAACCCATGTTGCAGGAATGAAAATCCTGTGTCCTAACCACTAGACGAAGGGACCGGTTTGCTTTTTGCAGGCACTTAAAATACCTCGCCGCGATTTTTCGGGCAATAGAATTTAGAAAAGGCAGGTGAACAATTAAAGAGATAGTATATTTACCACATGACCAAGCTGAAAAAGGTCTCCGGGACCCTCCTGGTCGTCCTGTCCTTGACGCTTCCTCCGCTCCTCTTCTCGTGCGGCAGGCACGCAGAAGTGAAGTCCGAGCTGCCCCGCATTTCCACGATAGGCGAGGTGGCCACCGCCATGGACAGCGCCCGCGATTCGCTCGTGGTGTTCGAAATTTATGCGGACTGGTGCGCGCCGTGCAGGGCGCTTGCGCCCGTGCTCAACAAGCTGGCGGAGTCGTACAAGGGGAAGGTCTCGTTCCACAGCATAAACGTCGACCAGGTGCCGGAGGCGGCCCAGAAGTTCGGGGTGGGGAGCATTCCGTTTGTCGTATTTGTGAAGGAAACAACGATGGTCGCCTCGCTTACCGGCATGCAGCCCGAGGAAGAGTACGTGAAAATCATAAGGCAGTATTCAACATTGTCAAGAGTAGTAGAAAAAAAGTAATAGAAGAAAGAGTTGGGCGTTCCCCGGCCTTCGGCCGGGTCGGTCTCCCTCCGGACTCGGCCTTCGGCCTCGTTGCCGGACCGCCCTATGCCTGTCGGCCGGGTCGGCCGGCAATTCGCTTTAGCTCACCCTCCGGTCCACCTAACGCGCGGCAGGAGAAATCCGTTCGGTCAAGGTTCATTTTTACGCCAGCCGGCATCCTCAGGAATAAAGCAATACTTCTAAATTGAACTTTTCAACTGCTCTCCGTGGGTGCCCCCGCACGGGAGCTTGATTCTTGCAACCGGCTCCACTCGGGGTGCACCCAGGAGGGGGTAGCGGAAGACCGGCGCGAACTTGACAATGTGATTGAACGGGAGGGCGCGCGCCGGGCTGAAGCGAGGGGGATACCTCCCCCCTTAGTAGACCTCAATACAGCTCTACCTTATTCCCCATCGTTTCACCCACAGAAACAACTATTTTTTAATACTGTCTCAGCAACTCACTTGGTAATCAGCAAAAGGAGCTTGGTATCGTGGAACTCGCCGGAGCGCCGAACGACCAGAGAGCGGTACGAATTGACAAAATCAAAACGCTGCGCGAAAGCGGCGTGCTTCCGTACGCGGAGCGCTTCGAGAAGACGCACCTGCTGGCCGACGCGAAGAACCTTGCCGACGGCGCCAAGCCTGTGCGTGCCGCGGGCCGCGTCATTGCCATCAGAGGATTCGGCAAGCTCACGTTCTGCCACCTGCTCGATTGCTCCGGCGCCATGCAGTTCGCCCTGCAGAAGAACAAGCTGGCTACTCAGTTCGAGCTGTTCATGAAGACCGTTGACATGGGAGATTTTGTCGGGGTAGAGGGCGAGATCATCACCACGCGCACGGGCGAAAAGACCATCGATGTGTCGGGTTGGACGTTTCTGTCCAAATCGCTAAGGCCCCTGCCGGAGAAGTTCCACGGCCTCACCGACCAGGAGCTGGTGTACCGCCGGAGGTACCTCGACCTCATCACGGCGCCCGAGCACATGGAGCGGTTCAAGAAACGCACGCGGATCATCCGCACCATCCGCGAGTTTCTTGACAAAAACAGCTTTGTGGAGATAGACAC
>DATFYJ010000309.1:0-3719 GCA_035315105.1 Chitinivibrionales bacterium | reverse complement strand
CGCGATTTCGTGCACACCATGGCGGCGGGCGCGCACGGCATCGACGTGGTGCTCATGGTGATCGCGGCCGACGAGGGCGTGAGGCCGCAGACCGTTGAGCACCTGCGCATCTGCGAGGCGCTCGGCGTTTCGCGCGGTGTGGTCGCGCTCAACAAGGCCGACCTCGTGGACGAGCCGGGGCTTGCGGCGGCGCGCGCCCGGCTCGCGGAATTTACAAAAGGGACATTTCTTGACGGCTGCCCTGTGGTGGCAGTGTCGGCGCTCACCGGCCGGGGGATTCCGGAACTTGCCGCGGCCATAACGATTGCGGTCGCCGCGTCTCCCCGCAGAGCCGGAAGCGGCGTATTCCGCATGTACATAGACCGGATCTTTTCGGTGAGCGGGTTCGGCACCGTGGTGACCGGGTCGGTGACCGGCGGTTCCCTTCGCTCAGGCGCCGCGGCATGGCTCCTGCCGGGCGGAAGGGAGCTTCGCGTGAGGCGCATGGAGCGGTACGGCGCGGAAACGAATGAGGTTGTCGCGGGAGACCGCGCCTCGCTCAACCTGGCGGGCCTTGCCAAAGAGGAATTTCGACGGGGCATGCTCCTTGCCGACCGGCCGCTTGCCGAAACGACCCTGCTCGACGCGGCGGTGCGGCTGTTCCCGGGCGTCAAGCCGCTGCCGGTGTGGTCGCAGGCGGCGTTCATTATGGGAACCTTCGAGGCCCAGTCAAAAATCCATCTCATCGACGCCGACCGCCTGTCGCCCGGCACATCGGGCCTTGCCCAGATCCATCTGCCGTCGCCCTGCGTGGCACAGGCGCAGGACGCGTTCGTGCTGCGCGCGAGCTCGGGTGATGCAACCATCGGCAGCGGAACCGTTATCGACCCGCACCCGCTGCACCACCGGAGGCGGCCCGAAAACCTGGTGCAACAGCTCCGGGAGCTTTCGGGCGGGAAACTGCCCATGCTTGCGGCCGCCGAGGCTGCCAAGCATCCGGCCGGCATCGAGCGCTTCTCGCTTGCCGAGGCGCTCAACGTGTCGCCGCAGGACGTGGATGCCATTGACAAAAGCGGATTTCCCGGCGGCATGGTGGTGCTCGCGTCGGAAGAAAAGCGGTTTTTTATATCGCCGGCTCGCTACGACGAGCTTGCCGCAAAGGCGAAAAAAAACATAGCCGAGTATCATGCCGCCAATCCGCTGCTCGAAACCGGAAGGACCGCCGAGGAAATGCAGGGGATTCTGGGCACGGGCGGAGGCGACAACGGCAAAGCCGTGTGCCTGCTGCTGCTGGAAAAGCTCGTGCGCGACGGCGCGCTCGGACGCGCGGGCCGCACCTACGTGCTTGCGGGCCATTCGGTGAATCTTACCAAAGAGGAACGTGAGCAGTGCCGGATCGTGGAGGACTACATCCGGAACTGCGGTATGCAGGCGCCTGTTCTTGCGGAGCTTGAGGCGCATGCCAAACGGGCGGGAATCGACTCCAGGAGGCTCTCGCATCTGCTCAAGTTTATGGCGTCGTCGCGGGTGCTGTATGCGGTCGAGGGAACGTTTCTGCATGCGTCGGTTGTTGACAAATGCCGTAAAACTTTGTGCGCGGCGCTGGCGGAACGCCCCGAGGGGCTCACGGTTGCGCAGTTCCGCGACCTTGTGTCCGGGAACCGTAAGATCTGCCTCATGCTGTATGCGCTGTTTGACGCCGAGGGAACAACCGAGCGCAGGGGAGACGTGCGGGTTCTTGCGGCAAAGGGAAGGGAACTCACCGCAGGCGGTCGGTGACGCATGAACTGTTGGCCGCAAAGACCGCAAAAAACCGGCGGGTTGTTGTTGACGCATGATATGATCTATTTTCCAAATCCAATGCCTTCGCCCTCCATCGTTCGGAAAACATCGTGAACTATCTCGGTTTCGCCCTCGACTCGTTCCAGGAAAAAGCAGTCCGCGCCATTGACGAAGGGAAGTCGCTCATCGTTGCCGCGCCCACGGGCTGCGGCAAGACCCTGGTGGCCGAATATGCGGCCGAGGCGTCCATGAAAACAGGCAGGCGGGTGATCTACACCGCGCCCATCAAGGCCCTTTCCAACCAGAAGTTCCGCGACTTCCGCAAGCGCTTCGGGGACGCCGTGGTGGGCATCCACACCGGCGACGTCACCATCAATCCCGAGGGCCGCATCCTCATCATGACCACCGAGATATTCCGCAACCTCATCCTCGAAAACTCGCCGCGGCTCGGCGACGTCCTGTACGCGATCTTCGACGAAATCCACTACCTTGACGATCCGGAACGCGGCACCGTGTGGGAGGAGAGCATCATCCTTGCGCCCCGGCACATCCGCTTCATGTGCTTGTCGGCCACCGTGCCCAACCTGCACGAGCTAGCGCAGTGGATGGAGGCGGTGCGGGGCTCGCAGGTGACCGTCATCGAGGAATCGCACCGTCCTGTGCCGCTCAAGCATTTCCTGTACAGCCCCAAGTTCAAGGTCATGAACCTCAAGCAGGTCGGCCGCATGTACCTTAAGAACCCGAACCAGCGCAAGGCGCTGCTTAGGAAAAAGCCGTCGGCGCGCAGCATTGTGCGGCATGTGCTTGACACAGGGCATTACCCCATTTTGTATTTCTGTTTCAACCGCAACGGCTGCGAGCGCAATGCGCACATGCATTCGTGGCTGTCGCTTCTGTCCCGCGAGGAGCATTCCCGGGTGCGGGTAATGGTGGACGATCTTGTGGAGCAGTATCATCTGGGGTCGTACGACCGGCTCCTGGCCATGCGGCAATTGTGGGAGACCGGCGTCGCGTACCACCACGCGGGAATTCTGCCGGCGGCCAAGGAGATCGTGGAGCGCTTGTTTTCCGTGGGCCTTGTCAAGCTGCTGTTCTGCACCGAGACCTTTGCGCTCGGCGTGAACATGCCGGCAAGCACCGTGATATTCGACACGCTGGAGAAATTCGACGGCGTTGATTTCAACTATCTCATGACGCGGCAGTACAACCAGATCGCGGGCCGCGCCGGGCGCCGCGGCATGGACGAAGTGGGCTATGTCTACGCGCAGATCGTTCCCGAGGCCACCGATCCCCGGGAGGTCGAGCGGCTGTGGTCCGGCAGGAATGAGGTCATTTCGAGCAGGTTTTTCGCCTCATACTCCACGATTCTCTCTTTGTACAGCCAGTTCGGCGAGGGCTCGTTCGACCTTTTCAGAAGGAGCCTGCGCAATTTCCGCAAGGGACAGTTCTCCTTCACGCACTCCTACCGCCAGGAGGAGGAGCAGATTGTCAACCGCATCGCGTTTCTGCAGGCTGCGGGGTTTCTGTCCGGGACCACCCTCACCGACAAGGGCAGGCTCGCCATGGCGGTGAACGGCTACGAGATCCAGGCGGCCGAACTGTATTATTCCCGCAGCTTCGACGAATGCAGCCCTGCGCAGCTTCCCGTGGTGATCGCGGCGCTCATCACCGAGGAGAGCAGGCGGCGGAACGCGCGGCCGGTCTCCGATGTCAAGATGCGGTTCCACGCCGAGGGAGTCATCCACAAGCTCCGCTCGAGGGAAATCCGCCACGACATCGGCGCGCCGGTGCGCGAGCTCGATTTTTCGCTGGCCGCGCCCGTGTTCGCCTGGGCGAGCGGGTGCACGCTGTCGGAGCTCGAATCGTTCGGCGTGCCCGAAGGAGATTTGGTAAGAGTGCTCAGAATGACCGTGCAGCTGCTGCGGACCTTGAGAGACACAATTCCCGATCCGTTTATT
>DATFYJ010000308.1:0-2277 GCA_035315105.1 Chitinivibrionales bacterium | reverse complement strand
TGTCATCGTACGAGTAAGCGAAGTACTTTCCTTTCGGCGCAAGCTCGAATCGTAGCGTTGCCTTGTCGCCCTGGCGCCCCGGCGCGCAGGTGATGACCGTCTGATCGGTAATGTCGCGGAATTTTTCTTCCTGCCGGTACCTGAGCACGGAGGAAACCACAATATCGATCATTTCCCCAGGATTGAGAACGCCCGAAAGCAAATCGCGCGTCTCGAGGGAATAGTTCCGGTTTGCAAGCAGAAGGTGGAATTGGTGGTTCTTGTCAAGGACTTCCTCGTAGTGAGGGGCTTCGAGGTTGACGGCGCGCAAGGTCTTTTCCATCTCGTCGGCAATGTCGCCCGACAGCGTGACCGGCACGGTGTACTCCGGCGGCATGCGGGAAAAAACCATCCGGTCGGGCGATTGCACGCTGCGGAGTTTCTCGTAGGCGTCCGGAAGCGGCGCTTTCCGGCCCGCGGCGGCGCTCCACAAGAGCGCGATGCAGAACGCAACGACAGGGCCCGCGGAGCGCAACGGTACAACACAAAAGAAACGGATTTTCACACGAGCGTTCCCTTTGAAGAGGGAATGTCGCGGCCGGCCCTCGGATTGATGGCGCAGGCCTGCGACAGGGCGCGGCCGAAGGCCTTGAAGACCGCCTCGAGGGAGTGATGGCTGTTCCTGCCGCGCAGCAGGTCGATATGCATGGTGAAGAGGCCGTGATCGGTGAACGCTTTGAAGAAGTCGTGCGCGAGGTCGCACTCGAAATCGTTGACATGCGTGGTTGCGAGTTCCACATTGTAAATAAGGTTCGGCCTGCCGCTCAGGTCCACGCACGCGCGCGCGAGCGATTCGTCCATGGGAACGTGGCTCGTGCCGAAGCGCACGATGCCCGTGTGGTCGCCGAGCGCTTTATGCAGCGCCTGTCCCAAACAGATGCCGATGTCCTCGGCGCTATGGTGGAAATCAACGTCGGTGTCGCCCGCGCAGGCGATCGCGCAGTCGAACAGCCCGTGCTTGGAAAAGAGTGTGAGCATGTGGTCCATAAAGGCGTTGCCGCTTGCCGCCTTCGACACGCCGGAGCCGTCGATGGAGAGTTCGCAGCTGATGTCGGTCTCCTTCGTCTTCCTTTTTATCAAGGCTTTTCTGGCCATGGTCGGTCCTTTCCCGCCGGTGTGTACACTAGGCTGTGGCGGTTTTGAAAAAGTCATTCACCGCGGATTGAAATGCGCCTGTCTCCTCCTCAGATCCCACGTTGACGCGGAGGCAGTTGTCGAGCATCTGATACTGCGACACGTCGCGCACCAGGATGCTTTTTTTCTTGAGGAACGAAAAGAGCTCATTCTTGCGCTTTGTCCGCATCAGGATGAAATTCGCCGTGCTCGGATACACCGCGTCAAACGGCATGGAAGCCAGAAACGCATACAGCGAATCGCGCCGGGCCGAAAGCTCCTGCACCCGGGGCCTGAGCTTGTCTGCATTGTCCAGAAGAACCCCGGCCACCTGTTCGGAAAAAAAGTTGATGTTGTACGGGAGCTTGATCTTATACATTTCCTGCACGACATCAGGCGTGCCCAGCATATAGCCGAGGCGCAGGCCCGCACCTGAAAACGCCTTGGAAAAGGTCCGCGTGATGATCAGGTTGGGATTTTCTTTAAGCAACGGGGCTGCGCTGTACCCGCCGAATTCAACATATGCCTGGTCGAGCACCAGAAAACCGGTGTGCGCTGCGAGGATCGCCCTGATATCGGATTCGCTCAGCGAGCATCCGGTCGGGTTGTTGGGCGAGCACAGCACCATGAGCGAGCGCGGATACTGTGACGCGGCCTCGCAGATTTTTTCCACGTTGAACGTAAGGTCGTTGGTGAGAAAAACGGTGCGCTCAATGGCGCCGAGGCCGCCGGCGAGCAGCCGGTACAGGGTGAAGGTCGGTTGACAGAGTATAACATCCTTTCCCTGACTCGCGAGCGACAGCAGCAGCACGAGCAGCATCTCGTTCGATCCGTTGCCCACCATGATCCCGCCGGCGGGCACCCCGCTGTAGGCCGACAGTTTCGCCTTGAGTGCATCCGGGACAAAGTTCGGGTATCGGTTGAACGGCCGCTTCCGGCAGAACGCCGCGATCTCGTCCTTGATGCCGGCCGGAAGATCGTACGGGTTCTCGTTCTGGTTGAGCTTGATGTCTGTGGTCTCTGGTTCGAGGTGGTACCGCGTGAGGTTGCGGATACGCTCGTTGACAAGGGAGAGTGAATCGTTCAAGTTCATGATGCTTTCCGATTGTCGATGCGAGGGCGATA
>DATFYJ010000307.1:0-2161 GCA_035315105.1 Chitinivibrionales bacterium | reverse complement strand
AAGCGACAGAACGGGTGTCACCGGTGTTGCCATTGTCGCATTACCGTTAAAGTAGTAGGCCTTGTTCGGATTGCCGAACCTGTCGGTTGTCAACTGGGCGCCGTTGGCGGTTATATCAAAACCATGGCCGCTTTCGTCGGCGGCATTTCCATTAAAGGGGTAATAGGCCATCAACCCCAGAAGAAGCGATGAATTGTCACTGTCGATTTCGGGCTGCTCGTAGATGGTGCCGTTGATCTCTGCGGCGCCGCCGACGCGGTAGAGGTTCAGAGTGACCATAACCGTGTCATCCGGGACTATGGCGGCGGTCGCAGACCCACGGTAGCAGACCACCTGCGCGGAGTCGAAGACGCTGACGGTGAACAACCGGTTGGGTCCGGCCGGTATGCCCGTCACAAGACCCTCGACGGACGTATCGGTAACCGTGAGAGCCTTTGACATCTGCGTCATGTCCGGTGCGCTAATCGTCACGGTGGCGGAACGGGCAATCAAATGAAATGAAGAATTTGAAGCGGCAAGCATTTTCATCATTGCCACTCCCTGGCCGGTGCCGGTGTCAAGGGAACTCTGAACCGGCCCCTGACAGAACATCAATAAGGTAAACAACACCGTGCCGACAGACATGACCGCCGCTTTGCACCTGTGCATAACGCCCCCTCGGATAAAATTTATTGGAACGATGGTGAATGGTCGCCTTGTTCTCGCCGCCGCTGCCGTGCAGCCTCTTTCAGATTGCCGCACTTCCCGTTCGCCCTCTGTTATGCTGTCCACAACTTAAAGATATGCTTTTTGCCGAGAAAAAACAAGCCCTACCGCAAAAAAGCGTTTTCTGACAGAAAACCTATTCCCGCCCGAAAGCGAAACGCCGATGGATTACGTCCGGATATTGTCTTTCTTGCTCCCAATACATAATTATATAGCCACCAGCACCGGTTGTCAATGTCTAATCACGCTCATTTCATGGTCGCATTTTCCGAAGCTGGAAATTTCACGATTCCCCAACATGCCTCTCTGGAAGGCGGTCATTCCCGGCCCATTCCCGAACAGTACAGTCGCGGGAAACTCTTGCGAGGTTCAATGTGGTTGGATACCGGTGCGGCGAAACAGCCCCAGCGGCAGGATTCCCGGCAATTGCTTCATCCGTTCATGGTATCCGGGATACCTGCTTAACATATGCTTGTCCATCATGGGCGCGCTGATGAACAGGAAAAGTGCGGTTATCAGGACAGCACCAGCCACAGTCCACCACCAGGCAGGATTCGCCGAAATACCGAACAGGGCAATCCCCCACCAGAAGGTCACCTCCCCGAGATAGTTGGGGTGCCGGCACCATGACCATATCCCGGATGTCAAGAGCTCGCGCGGTGACTGGTGCCGGCGCCTGAAGATCCGCAGATCCCTGTCGGCCTTTGTCTCGATCAAAATGCCTCCGGCAGTGACGAGCAGCGCGATTGCATCCAGGAGGCCGGGGGAACGCAACGGGGAAAGCAGTGCGGGAACAAGCGGAAGACACCCTGCGAAAACGGCGATGGTCGGAAACACGTGAAAACCCGCAAAGCTCACCAACCAATATACAGGGGATGAACGGAAATCCGAGTACCGCCAGTCCTCGTCTCCCAATCCTCGCCAGCGCAACAGCCAGTTCCAGGTAAGCCGAGCTGCCCACCCTGCCACGAGGAGCAGCAGAAGAAGGTGACGCAGGGAGGGAAACCCAGGCGATTGGCAGAGGAAATAAACAACAATACATGCCGGCGCTACGCTCCAGTAGGGATCGTAGATGCTCGAATTGTCAAGAATGACGCTGAAAAGAAATACCGTTGCCGTTGCAGTGATGTCGGCCAGCGCCGCGACGGCCAGTGGGTGGCGGCCGGTGCAGAGTAGACCGGCGCCGCAGGCGCATGCAGCCGTGATAGCGTAGGCGACGCAACACAGAACAACGGACGTGCGTTTGGACAAGGCGCCGTAACGGAGCGGTAATGCGGTCATTGCGGTCCCCGGTTGTCCGATGGGACAAAGGACATTTTTTGCGTCGATTGCGCAATGATGCCGACAGCAACGCGACGCGGAAGCAGCCGCTGAAGAGCGAAAGCGCCGAGCGCATTGAAAAATCCAGGAACAAAAATGCCGCCCCTGTTGATTCTGTCAAGCGCCATGCGCGCAA
>DATFYJ010000306.1:0-3202 GCA_035315105.1 Chitinivibrionales bacterium | reverse complement strand
GTTTCCACACGGGCAGCACCGAGAAATCCGCCTTCTTGAGTACATTGAGCATTTGTTTCCTGTAGAACGCGATGCCGAGAAATTCGGCCTCCAGCGTGTCGTCCCCGGCATGCTGCGCGGACGCGGCGTCTTCGGACCGCGCGCCGACGTATTCCCGGTCCCGCTTGCGATACCACACGGTCCCGCGATCCGAAGGCATGCCGACAAGTCCTGCTTCGCAATCGAGCTTCAGAAACGCCTGCCGCAGCGCGCCCAGATCGACCGCGGCGATGATGTCGACGTTCGCCACGCAGAAAACGTCATCGGTCCCAAGAAACCCCCTTGCAAAGTGAAGCGCTCCTCCCGTTCCCCTGATGCGGCCGGTCTCATGGAAAAGCGTGCATTGGAGCCCCTGAGAATCGAGAAATTTTTTGATGCGGTCTGGGTAATGGTGCGTGTTCACGGCGATGCGCTCAATGCCGTGACAACGGAAAAAATCAATGGAGCGGCCGAGCAGCGGCCTGCCGCACACCGGAACAAGGGCCTTGGGAATATGGTCGGTGAGCGGCCGCAGGCGCGTGCCGAAACCGGCGGCAAGAACGAATCCGATCACGCGCGCTCCTCAGGGTAGCGTGCGACTTCCAGGAATTCCGCTTTGAACTTTGAATACGACTGTAACCAGGATTCCTTTTCAACCGCAAGGTCGCCGCCCGTCTCCAGGACGCGCCGCAGCGCCGTGTTTCCCGCCAGGATGTCGAAGGGCTTGTGGACCGCGTCATATTCGTACGGAGGGTCGGTAAATGCGAATTTTCCATCCGACGCCTTGATCATCGCCGCGATGATTGCTGCCGCGGCAAACACCGGTTCGTACACGCGCGCGTCGCGGACATGCACCTGGAAACCCGCGCAGGATTCGCCGCGCCATTTTTGGAACGTCGGGACAAAATCGTGCCGCCGCAGAATGCACCCGCGGTTGTCAAGATGTTTAACCTCCGAGATGACTGCCTCGATGTCGGCATACGGCGCGCCCACGATTTCGAACGGCCGCGTGGTCCCCCTGCCCTCGGACATGTTCGTGGCCTCCAGGAGCACCATGCCCGGATACACGAGCGCTGTCTCGAACGAGGGCATGTTCGGGGATGGCATCACCCACGGAAGGCCGGTGTCGGGCCACAGGGAATTGCGCCACCAGCCGTCCATCCACACCACGCGGCAGTCGGCACCGGGAAAATATAGGCGTTTGAGCAACAGGGCGATCTCGCCGATGGTCATCCTGTGACAAAGAGGAATTGGCGCGCCGCCGACAAATGATTGAAGTCCCTCGTCGAGCACCGGCCCGTCAAGCGCAACGGCCGCGATGGGATTGGGCCTGTCGAGAATCCACAGGGGAATTCCCGCTTCGCAGCACGCCTCCATGCAAAGCTTGACGGTCCAGACATAAGTATAAGGCCTGGCGCCCACGTCCTGCAGGTCCACCACCAGGGCGTCCAGCCGCGACAGGCTTTCAGGCGAAGGCTTCCGCCGTTCGCCGTACAGGCTGTACACCGGGATTTTAAGCACGGGATGCGTGTAGCCCTGCCACTCGATCATGTTGTCCTGGGTCTGGCCGAACATCCCGTGCTGCGGGCCGAACAGTGCCGAAAGCGTGCACGCCGAGTTCCTGAAAACGTCGACGGCATGGAAGTACCCGGAGGTGACGGACGCGGCGTGGCACAGCAGGCCCAGGCGCTTGCCGGAAAGTTCACGCGGGAATGCCGATGCTGCAATGTCAAGGCCTGAACGGGTCATGGTAACCTTTGCGGCGTTCATGGTGCACGGTTAAAAATATACAAGAGGCGGTCCGGAACGGAAAGCAGTCGGGCAAAAACCGGCATCTTTCGGGATTCCGAGGCATGCAGTATCCGTTAAAGCATGCTGCGATCCCGATGCGGCGCAGGAGGCGCCGGGCTTTGCTCCAATAAAAACTTTTTATCTTTTCTCGTGGCGGAAATTAGATTAATTATGGAGTTTGTTGAGTCTCGGCAGCTTTAAAAAAAATGCCGAAAATAGTTAGTTGCCGGTTTTTTCACCATCCATTCAACCTTTTTAAAGGAGTGCAGCATGAAGTTCACAGTCAAAATGGTACTCGCAGCCTTCATCGCGGCTTCGTTCGCCGTTGCAGCCCTTGCCGAGGAACCGGCCGCCCCCGCAGCAGCTCCCGCCGCCACATCAGTGGCGCCTGCGAGCACGGGAACCGCTCCGGCAGACACCACAAAGGGTAAGAAGAAGGCCAAAAAAGTCAAGAAAGCAGCAAAGAAGGCCAAGAAAGTTGCTGCAGACAGCACGGCAACACCTCCGGCAACGCCCCAGTAATTGCCCGGCGAATATCAGCATTAAAGGCGGAGGACGCGAGTCCTTCGCCCTTGTTGTTTCTGCCGGCCCGCCTCCACTTACCGACGAATGGTCTGCGCCTTTATTGCGGCCATTTTCTTCGCATGACCTTCCAGACCTGCCCCTTTGATCTGGCGGAGGCAGGCGCCCCGGTCCGACCTGAACACAAGCCCGAATAGTTTCGACATGAGGTTGTTGAATTTCCTGCAGTCCATCGCATTATCGAATTCCGTGCATTCCGCGCAGGAAAGTATTGCTTTCCCCTTGCAGCATGTCCTGATGGCGCACCAGGTCGCCTTGTTGTTGCCTGCGCATCCGGGGCATTGTTCCCGCAGATACGATCCGCAGGCGCCGCAATAAAGACCGCAAAACGCGACCAGTGATTTATCGGCTGTTATTTCACGCATGTATACTCCCCTTCTGTCAATAATGGTGAAACTGCGATGATCCGCGTGTCCTTTAGTCCTCCGCAGTTCCGCTTTTGTTGTTCCCAAACAAATCCTCGATGATCTGTCTTGCCTCGTCGGCGCGCCGTTTCTCGACCTCTATCTTCACCGTGCCGGTCACCGGGTTGAATCCTCCCAGCAGTCCCGCTCCGAAAAGACTCTGCAGTTCCTCGCCTTTCGCATTATAGGGGATGTGCGCGGCTTCCAAGGCGCCCTTTATCAACACAAGCTCGGGCAGGTGCGACGTCTCGTGAACGACCACCGCCTCGGCATCAAGATATTCGGGCCTTCCCTCCCGTAAATCATCCGCAGACTTGTAGGTGACGAGGGGTTTCTTGCAGTCCGGACACCGAGTGACACCCTTTGGGTACGTTGCGCCGCACGAGGAACAATGCAGGGGCAGGTTG
>DATFYJ010000305.1:0-3899 GCA_035315105.1 Chitinivibrionales bacterium | reverse complement strand
TATTGATCCGCCTTCGGAGGCACTGTCAATCGGGGGTTCAAAAGTAATGTATCCCTTTCCCAGCTGCCGCGGAGGAGGGGCCAGAAGAGATAGGTAGGTCCGCAAGGTGTCCATAACTTCCACCGACATTGCCGGCGGATTTGGGCTCTGGTTCATATATGGTTCATTCGTGAAATACATGTTCGAAATGCCCACATCCCCGGCGACAGAAGCATACACTTCGGTCCTGAGGTTTGTAACATCGGCTTTCCAGCCGAATCTGCCGAGTGAATTGGGTCCGGTGAAACCATCGTCGACGCGGTTTGCTATTCCTGCTATACCAGTGAAGGACTTTCCAGGCAGATTGACAAAAGAAAGAATGGTGTTTTCGTCGATCGCTTCCAGCATTCCCAAGCCGGTCAGGTTTATGATGTACCGGGGAGAAATCCTGACTTTCGACAGGTCGATGGAGTCTACGCCCCAGCCAAGATCGCTAAAGGAATAGTGCGGCTTCCGAAGCATGAATGGCGTACCATCGGCGTACTTTCCCGGAACCGGATCCCAAGTGACGTTAAGCTGTCCCTGGGGCACGGCAGGCGGTGTGGCTGACGTTTCTAGAGAACCACCGAACACGGGATGGCCGCCAAGAGAGCCATCAGCATTGAGGACTTCGAAAGGGGTGAACAAACCATGCTTGATGTTGGGGTCGCTTCCAAACATATCATCGGGGTATCCTTTGCCCATCTCAAAATGGCAGTTAAAACAGGCAGCCTTCCTGTATATCGGTCCCCGCATAGTCGGCTTGAAGAACGGGCTGTGCACAGTGTCTTGGAAACTCATGGGCGAGCCATTGCAGTCGAATGGGGAAGCATAGTTGTAGACCATGCCTGTTCCCCAGTCTGTGTCGAAAAGAGCTTTTCCCTTCATAAAGGCTGAAGAACGGCCCGAAATGGCATTCCGGACATGCTGCGAAAACGCGAACTGCGGAAAGGTAACTGTGTTGATCGATGCATCACCGGCTGGGTTTGCCCAGGGATGCTGGAACTTATGGCCGATTTTTCCAAGCCCGATGTAATAACGTTGAGGCTCGGAATAAGTTGCCTGGCCATTAGAAAGGGTACGTGCCGTTGACAATTCGTAGTCGATATACTGCCCGTAGCAGACATAACGGACCATCCAGACGTACCAGTTCAGATTATATCCTGTTCCGTTCCAATTCACCTGGAACGGGTTCGTGGTCATGCCGGCGTTGGGAATGTTTGTGGGCTGATTGAACACGCCGCCGGGAAGGACGCTGTCACCGGAACCTCGGTTGTCGGCATATGCGTCATGATCGCAGAGAGTGTCGTATCCCGACATGCCGCAGAACCGGCCATTCGCAAAGTTTGTGGGCTCGCTGGGGAACAGGAAGACCATGAGAGAATCCCCCCAGTCGATGAGCTTGTAATTAAAAGCAGTGTTCTGGAAATAGTTTCCGGAAAAATTATCAAAGCTCCATTCGTTTTCCGGGCTGTTGCGATAGCGTCCGCTTCCCTCGACGATAAGGGGCCATTGGGGCATGGGTTCGAATCCTATGCCCATAACGTAGGTAAACCACTTGGTGTCAGTTGTGTTCGTGCACCGGTGAGAGGGAATCCAGCCATAGAAACTTTGGGGCTGACCCGCCCAATGCTGAGTGAAGAAATAGTCGATGGTATCCCCGGGCCCTGCGTCGATGGAAAACTTGAAATTGTTCGCTGAAACATGCTGCATGGGTGATGTAAAGCAATGCTGGCCGTTGCTGTTGTTGATCCAGCTCACGTCTGCCGACAGTAGATATGGGGCGGCCTGGGGAGTTTCGGTGAGCCTCGGCATGTAGGTCAGTATCAGTTTGCCTGGATTCGACGTTGCGTCTTGTGACTGAGTGAAGTACCATATGTTTGGGAGATCTGCTCGCGGCATGGAACAAAAGCCAAGAACGGCAATTGCGACGATCATCGCAATGGGAAGCCGTCTTGCTTTCATGATCTCCACCCTTGGGCAGGATAAGCGTTTATGTATGGAGAATCTCTATGTTTATTTTATATTCGCGTTGCCTTGCCACAACAGAGGCCCATATATAGCTTTAATCAATATAGCACTGGTAATTCCGAAAAGCAAGCAAGCGCCCAGGCAAGCCTGTGCGGAATAGCGATTTTCGCGCACGGCCATGAAGTTTGCTCTGCATCCGTTTGACAATTCTTCCCGGTGCGCTGTATATTCCTACTTGGTTCGGACCGTGGCGGCGCAATCGCATGCCGTGTTGACAAAACGTCCATCCAATAATCATCCATGAAAAAACATGCTGCCGCAAAGTACACCATTCTTGCTGCGCTGGTGCTGCTTTCCGCGCCGCAGACCGATGACGCGCAGACGGGCTGGGTCAGGCAATTCGGCGGAATGGGCAACGCCATTTCGTACGCCGTTGTCCCTTCGCCGGACAACAGCTTTCTTGTCGTGGGCGACTCGCTTACCCTTATCATGGAATACTGGCTCTATATCTTCCATCATGTCCATTTGTTCTCATTCGCGCCCGGCGGTGCGGCCTTGTGGGCGCAAACCTACGAATTTCAAGGGGGAGCGACCGCGGCGGTCCCGGCTGGGGGAGGCAATTTCATCGTTGCTGCAGGCGCGATCGACACCTCGAGCTTCTTGGGCAACTGCATTTATCTCATGAAAGTGTCGCCGCAGGGCGACACGCTCTGGACAAGAACCTACACATGGCCCGTGTTCCACTGGCCCGAGGCCATTGCGGCCGCACAGGACGGGAATTTCCTCATTGTCGCCGATGCGTCCGGCATTTCGGCCTCAGGCGGCGCGTATGGCGTCTGTTTCCTTAAAATCAACCCAAGCGGCGACACACTCTGGACAAAGCAGTATTTCTGGCCCGAGCACCGCGTGCTGCACGCGGCGGCCCGTGTTTCAGGCGGGGGTTTTGTGGTCGGAGGCTATGCGGATGCGGCATCGGGGCAAAGTGCTTTTATTGTGAGAATCGGCGAAGAGGGTGACACTATTTGGTCAAGGGTTTTCCCGACCATTGAGGGCGATGTATCCGCGATTGCGGACGCGGCAGACGGAAATTTCTTCGCCGCGGCCGGCGGTGATACGACGCCGGCCTGTTTTTTCAAGTTCGGCCCCGGTGGCGACACGCTCTGGACAAAGACCTGCGGCCGGGCCGCAGGTCCGTTTTCAATTGTGCCAACGGCGGACAACGGATGTATCGCTGCGGGCGGCGCAATCACAAAGATCAATTCCGCGGGAGACACGAACTGGACGATTCCTCAAGGCGATTCCGGGTTCAGCGCCGGCGCGATTGCTCCGGACGGCTTCGGCAATTACGTCGCTGCACGTGTCAGGGCCGAAGGCGGCGAAATCCGCTGCATTATCGACGACAAATATGCGAAGAAAGACTCTCTTTTCGTCTTCAGGCTTCCGGTCCGCGGCGACACCCTCGGCCGTACGTACTCGCCCATGTCAATTCCCTCCGGCATGACCGTGAGCCTGGGCGGCACGCTCTCGTGGACGCCCGCCGCCGATTCGGCGTATGTGTTCCGTGTCGCGTGTCTTGTTTCCGACAGCGGCGGCGCGGACACGGCCACGTTCAACCTTTTTGTCAACTGCCGCCGAAGGCCGAACACCGCCGCTTTTGCGGCGCCGCACTCCAGGAGGTTCCCGCCGAGGCTGACCGCCTGCGCCCGTGCCGCCCGGGTGACATTTTCCGTCCCTAGTGAAACGGCTCTTCTGGAAATCCTGGACGTGCGGGGAAGGTCGGTTGCGCAATTGCCTGTTGTGAACAATGCCGCCGTGTGGCGCGACGCGGCCTTTTCAGGGATATTTTTTGCGCAGGTGAAGCACGGCGAACAACGGACCGTTGTGCCGTTTTTTCTGGTGAGGTAGGGCGG
>DATFYJ010000304.1:0-6415 GCA_035315105.1 Chitinivibrionales bacterium | reverse complement strand
TCCATCCGCGGCGGAACACGGCCCGGCAGCATGGGCGACGTGTCGCTTCCGCAGCTTTCCGACTGCGAAGTATTCGCTCCTGAAAAGCACGTATCGGTCGACACCACGCAAAACGGCATCACCTGCCTCAAGGGATACAAGTTCCTGCTTATCCCGAGGCAGGAAGGAACCCTTTCCATCCCGCCGCTTTCCTGGGTGTATTTCGACCCCTCGGCGGCGGTTTACAAAACGCTCAGCTCCGACCCCATATCGATAGCGGTCACCAAGGGCAAGACCATTGCTGCCGGCCAGACCCGCTACCTCACCCAGGAGGAAATCCGCCAGGTCGGCCAGGACATCCGGTATATCAAGACCAGCCTTGCCGGCGGCAGGCAAACGGACCGGCCGTACCGAAACCCCATTTTCATCATCCTGTTTCCGCTGCCGTTCCTTATCGCGGTTTTTTCGCTTTTGTACAAGATACAGGCTCAGCGCTACGAAAAAGATTCGTCCCTTGCCCTCAGGCAGAAAGCGGCCGCAACAGCCAAAAGGACCGTTGCCGGGCTCAGGAAGAATGCAGCGTCCATGCCCGCGACAGACTTTTGCGCGAAAATTTCCGGATGCCTCGAAGACTTCATTACGCACAAGTTCGGGTTTTCCGCAACCGGCGCGACCCTCGACGAACTCCGGCATCAGCTGTTGGAACGGCATGCGCCTTTAGACCTGGTGGACGGGCTGGTGGCCTTTCTTGAGAGTATGGACGTGTTCCGCTTCGGCATGCGGTCGCTCGATGCGGCCGCGCGCGCCGGCATGCTTGAAAAAACGGGCCGGCTTGTCCGAGATTTTGCAAAACGGAAACCGGAGGCACGATGATGCGGCGGAACGTTCTCCTGTGCGGCGCGCTTTGTGCGCTGGGGATCTTTGCGGGCCGGGCCGATTGCGCGCCTGTCAATTTCTGGTTCGAAAAGGCGAATGCGCTCTATGAACGCCAGGCCTACGACAGCGCCGCGTTCTACTATGAACAGATCCTTTCGTCGGGCTTTACAAACAGCGCCGTCTATTTCAACCTCGGCAATTCGTATTACCGGCTCAAAAAGGTCGGCCTCGCCCTGCTCGCGTACGAGCGGGCGCTCCGCCTCTCGCCGAACGACCCGGAAATACAGGCCAATATAAGGTTTGCAAATTCCGCGATCATCGACCGCATCCCGGCGCCCGAGAAAACTTTTTTCGAGGCCGTCCTGCTCAAGCTTCACACCTTTCTGCCGCTTGGCGCCCAGCTGTGGCTCCTGTTTTTCCTGCTGCTTGCGCTCGGCATCATGTTCGCCGCCGGCCTGCACGCGTCCCCCAATGCGCGGCTGTGGCTCATCTACCTGTCGAGCCTTGTGCTCCTCTTCGGTGCGGCGGTCGGCGTGTCGGCCGGCGTCAAGATTTACAACAGCGAACGGGTCGACTATGCCGTGGTTCTGTCAACCTCGCTCGAAGCGAAGAACGAGCCGAACGGCTCCAAGGTGATCTTCACCGTGCATGAAGGTACGAAATTCAGGGTGCACAAGACCATCAGCGACTGGTCGTTCGTGAGCCTGCCGACCGGGCTCTCCGGCTGGGTTCAGAGTTTGTCCATCGGGAAAATTTGACCCGGAGCAAAAGGATTTCACCACAGAGACATGGAGCGCACGGGGGAAATGGTGCGGAGAACAAAAAAACCGTTTTCCTTCAGACCACGCAGTGCCACGTTCAATCACCTGCCGCGAACTTTTCTGTAATGACCCGAATGTTATTGACTGGTATCCGCCACAGAACTAATATTGTTGTGTGCACCCGTGCAAAGCCGATCCATGACTCCAAAACACCCTAAAAAACCTCAGCACGTCTCCGACAACGGCAAAGACGTCCTCAACGCCATTCCTGAAAACGTGCTGTTCCTTGACCGTAAGCTCCAGGTTGCCTGGGCCAATGCCGCCGCCCTCAGGGAACGCGGCCTTTCTCTCAATAAAATAAAAGGGCGGTATTGCTACAAGGTGTGGCATTCGCGTTCATCGCCGTGCACGGCATGCCCGGCAGGCAGCGCAATTTCCTCGGGCAAAGCATCAACGACGAACGTAGCGTTTCCCGACGGCACCAACCGTGCAGTGACGGCAATACCACATGTCAACCACCATGCAACAATCGACGGGATCGTCGAAGTCATGCCCGGCACTCCGGTCGGCAAACAAAAAATCGGCCTCCCCTTCGACGAGAACCGGTACCACTCGGTACGCGCAGAGATATGGAGAATCGCGGCAGACAAATCGCTTGCGAAAGAAGAACTTATCACGCGGCTGCTGGCCATTCTCGGGCAATTTCTCAACGTGAGCCGCGCCAGCTATTACGAATACGACGTCGATGCCTCCTCATCGGTCTGCAAAGTGCAGTGGGGCGCCGCCGGTCTCGACAGCTTCCTCGGCGAAAAAATACCTCTCACGATCTTCCGCAACGTGTCGTCGTTGTACGCAACGGGACTCGCCCGGCTTTCCCGGAACAACATTCCGGAACCAATCCGCGAATCTGTCGGCGCCTACTTCACCATGCACGGCACCCAGTCCCTGCTGCTCGTTCTTTGCAACCGCGCAGACCATTCATTCTTTTCGTTTTCCGATTGCAGTCGCGAACGCGAATGGACCGAAACCGAAACCGCACTCGTCCTCGAGATGACGGGCATTGTGCGTATGCGCATGGATCAACTGACAACCGAGCAGGAAAAATCGGTTCTCGAAGGCCAGCTCAGGCACGCGCAGACGCTTGAGGCGATCGGCCAGCTTGCCGGCGGCGCGGCGCACGATTTCAACAACATTCTCGGCGCCATATCGGGGTACGCCGAGATGATCCGGCAGAGGTTCGCAAAGGACAATCCCAAGCTGGAAAAGTATTCGTCGGCCATTCTTTCAAGCGCCCGCAGGGCGGCCGAACTCACGTCGCAGCTCCTCGCCTTTGCCCGCAAGGGCAGAATCCGGAAAACCGGCATGGACATTCACGAAACGATTTCCCACATTTCCCTTCTCCTCCAGCATTCGCTTGACGAAAAGATAAAGGTCGTGCTCGATCTCGCAGCGGAAAATCCGGCCATGATCGGCGATCCGACGCAGGTGCAGAACATTCTGCTCAACCTTGCCATGAATTCCCGCGACGCAATGCCCGACGGCGGCACGCTCACTTTTTCAACCCTGAACCGCGACCTCGACGATCTTCTGCGGAAGGCGCATCCCAAGGCTTCGCACGGTCCGTACGTCGCCGTATGCGTGAGCGACACGGGCGTGGGCATGGACGAGCATACCAAGGCAAGGCTCTTTGAACCATTCTTTACAACCAAAGAAACCGGACAGGGCTACGGCCTGGGACTGGCAAGCGTTTACGGTTCGGTAACCAGCCACAACGGGTATATCGGCGTGCGCTCGGAAAAGGGCCACGGCTCGGCCATCACCGTATATTTCCCCGTTGATCCAAACGCGCTGCAGCGTGACCGCGCCGAGACCGGTTACAGGCTCGTTCGCGGAACGGGCACGATCGTCGTCATCGACAACGACGAGTCGATCCGGCTCATCTGCCGTGAAATGCTCACGGCGCTCGGCTATACAGTGCGTGAATTCGAAACCGGGAACAAGGCGCTTGAATATTACAGCACCCACGCAATTACCGAAGACCTTTTCATCATCGACATGATCATGGAAGGCATGAACGGCCGCGAATTCTTCAGAAAATTGCGAACCATAGATCCTCATGTGAAGGCGATTCTTTCGAGCGGTTACAGCATGTCGGGCGAACTTCAGGAGATACGGTCCGAAGGCATCACCGCCGTATTGCAGAAACCGTTCGACACCGCCATGCTTTCCAGAATCGTGGCGCAGGCGCTGGGAAGAACGAATGTCCCGGGTACGGCCGCACCATGAGACTGTGCGTACTCCGCAGCGGATCGAGCGCGAACTGCACCTTCGTGGAGCACGAAGCCACTCGCCTGCTCATCGACGCAGGCGGGCTCAGCAGGCGCGGCCTGACCTCTGCGCTGGCCGAAATCAGCATGGCGTTTTCCGACCTTAAGGCCCTGGTCGTTACCCACCTGCATTCCGACCACCTTAACGCAAGCGCCATCGGCCTTTGCAAAGATCATGGCGTGCCGCTGTTCGTTCACGAAGACAACCAAACGGTGCTCGATTCTCTCATGAATAAAAACCGCACTGCCGGTGTGCGGGTAAAAACGTTTTCATGTCGCTGCTTTTCAATCGGCGCAATCGATTTCTCCCCCTTTGTCGTTGACCACGACGCGCAGGGGATTACCTGCGGATTTATGTTCTTCCCCTCAGAGAAACCCCTGCTGCGCGTTTCGTTCGCCACGGATCTTGGATGCTTTCCCGATGCCATGGTGCGACATTTCGCCGACTGCAACTGCATTGTGCTCGAATCAAACCACGACACCGGCATGCTCTGGAACAATCCGTACAGGCCCCGTGCGAACAAGCAACGGATTGCTTCCGACACGGGCCACCTTTCCAACGAACAGGCGGCTCAGGCGCTTGTCAAGATTTGCGCCGCGTCCCGCGCCGCGCCGCGGATCGTGGTGCTCTCCCATTTGAGCAAGGACCACAATACGCACAGCCTTGCAATCGCGCAGGTGTCTTCCGCGCTCGCGTTGCACGGATTTACCCCGGAAGTTCGCACGGCTTTCCGGGACAGGAGGACTGACTTTATCGAGTGCTGGTGACGCAGCGCCACGGGAATCTGTGAAGACGAGGACATGAAGTTTCACTGCGCATGTGTCAACATGTCAATAGCCCGCCGCACCGGCGCAGGGTCTGTCCCCAACCGGTCTTGATTCCCTCCGGGCTATGACATATCTTACATGCATGTCGGACAGAAAACTCGGCTACATGATCATCACGCTTTTCCTTCTTATCGTTGCGGTCATTCTTTTCTACGGTCTGCGTCCCCTTCTTTCTCGCGGCGAAACGCGCGTGGTGGCTTTCAAGGAAATCGGCAACCTCAGGTACCAGGATCCGGTCCGTGTTCGCGGGGTTCTGTTCGGAACGGCGAAGAAAATCGAGTGGAAAGGCGATCACGCCGGAACGACAATGCGCGCATATGTAACTATTAAGAGCACGATGCCGATTCCCATCCATCGGGGATTCCTTGTTGTCAATATGGATGAAGGCCTGATGGGAGACAGAGCGATCATGATCGATTGCGGTGATTCCACCGCGCCGCTCATTCCCGTAAGGGATACTCTTCCCGGCGCGTTTTATCCCGGCGTTTCCGAAGCGCTCAACAATGCCTGGCGGCTGCGAGGGGTCATCGATACCTTTCTTGCCGTCAGCGAAACGCTGGCCCACGGCGCAGGTACGCAGCAATCCCTTATTGCACAGGCCAATCAGGCAATATCTTCGGCCGATTCGATTTCAAAGATGGTCCTGGGCATGACGCGGAATGCGGACTTCACTGCCGGCGCACAGGTACGCTCACTTAACTCATTCGTGAACTCAACGGCAACGATGACCCGGTCATTGTCAGCCACGGGGCCGGACTATGTCGAAAACACCAGAGCGAGGCTCAGGGACATTGCCGCGCTAGCCTCAAGGCTCCGCAGGAGCACGGACACGCTTGCCGAGCTCTCCGCCTCCCTCAGGAGTCCAAACAACATTCTCTGGAAAAGCGATATTGAAGCCATCGGGAAACACCTGGTGGAGTTGCAGTCCGCCATTGCGGCAGTTCAACAACGCCTGCTCCAATTCAAGGTCTATCTTAAACTGTAGTACCATGATCTGTACTTCCAGAAATCTTGCCGCGCTATCCCTCATATGCGCTTTGTTTGCGGGCGCCACCGAAGCCGCAAACGACAGCCTTTATTTTCTGTACCAGCGTACCGCGTACCTGGAGAACCTGTGGACGCCCGGAGGATGGTGGGCGAATCCGGCTCTTACGGGAGAAATAGATGTTCCCTCCGCATACACCATCAACGCCACTCCTCTCGGATACCGGTATACTCTTGCATCGGTGAAATATCTGTTCCCGTTTCTCGGAAGATTCGGAGCCGGTTTAGGTCTCATGGGAACAGGCATTTCTCAATCGGAACAGCAGTCGGGACAGGCCACATCTTCTGGCGTAAGTTACAACAGCCAATTCACATTTTCGAATCCCAGCTGCCAAATTGCGGTAGGCGGCAACCTCCCAAAGTTCGGCTCTGCCGGCATCCTCATTGATATCGGAGCAGAAATCTTGCCCGACGGCTACGGCGGTTCGTCAAATTTTCTTGTCACCCGTGGCGGATTTGGGATCCTTACACCATTCTTCTTCAATTGTGTCTCCCTCTCGGCCACGGCCATGGCCACCTTCACTTTCTGGCAGCAAATGTATATTGACGGCAACGCAAAGCTAGGACTTCGATTAAAATTATTTGATGATCTGCTCAACG
>DATFYJ010000303.1:0-3363 GCA_035315105.1 Chitinivibrionales bacterium | reverse complement strand
TCCTTTGAAGGGACTGCCGCCGGTTTGTTCCGGCTTGCGGTGTCCGGCTTTGCCGCGGTATCCGAAGAAGAATCCCTTGGAGGAGGAAGACCGGACAGCGACAGGTAACCGGAATCGTCGAGCATGTGCCTTCTGTAAAGATTGTTCGCCATCACCGTTACCCGCTTCTGGATAAACGCGCTCTTGTCGTTGAGCGGGGAGAGCCTGCTCGGCATGGCGAGCGTTGCCGCGAGCCGCGACGCTTCGGCCATGGTGAGCCGTGAGCTTGACTTTTTATAATACTCGCGAGCCGCCGCCTCGCATCCGAAGATGGTGTCGCCCCATTGTGCATAGTTGAGGTAGAGCTCGAGGATTCTGTCTTTTCCGAGGTACTTTTCCAAAAGCAGAGTGTATCCCATTTCCTTTATCTTGCGCATGAAATTTTTCTCATGGTCGCAGAAAAGATTTTTCGCGAGCTGCTGCGTGATAGTGCTCGCGCCGCGAACGATCCGGTTCTTGTCCTTGTTGTACTCAACGGCCGCAAGCATTGCCTCGATGTCAAACCCGGGGTGCGTGTAGAAGCCGTCGTCTTCAACGGCTATCACCGCGTTCTGCAATGCCGGGGAAATTGAATCGAGCGGGACAAATCGTTGCTGAAGCGCGTCAGGCTTCTTCTGTTCTCTCAGGGACGCCCGGTACTGCTTCATGTAAGCGGTTTCGAGCGGGTTGTGGTCGACAAGATACTGAACGTCTCGCAATGGCCTGGTGACGGCAAACCAGCCCCACACCATGATCGCGGTGCCTGCCAGCGAAAACGCCACTGCGTAGGCGAGAAACGCGGTCTTGAAAATGTTCCAGAACAGAAAAAAAACCTTAGATAATCGCCAGGTCATTATGGTATACTATTTTAAGGAAAGTTACTCGGCCGCGCACGGAAACACCGTGTTTCCGCGGCGAAGGGATTAAAATAGTTGTTTTTCTGCGCCGTGCCTGCGATTTTTAGTCGCAAGCCGGTACGGCATTATGCCGTCAACAATGGAAGGGAAAATCATGGAGGACAATTCCTTTGGGGTCGTAAGCCTGTTTCTCGTTTTTATGGCCATTGCAATAGCGCTGGGTGCGGTTATTCCCTCGGCGCCACTCATGGGTGCATTGTACGTTCTGATTGTCCTATTGGGCTTTGTCCTCGTTCTCGTTTCTTACTGCGCAAAATGCCCGTGTCGCCAAGGCGGCTGCGGCCATGTTCTGCCGGGAAAACTCGCAAAATTCCTCCCCAAGAGAAAAGAAGGACCGTACTCGCTTACCGACTACACGTTCACCGCTGTCGGCATCGCCGCCATTCTTCTCATTCCGCAACTTTGGCTCATCCGCAACATTCCCGCGCTTTTGCTGTTCTGGGGATGTTCGATCGTTGCGGCGCTCATATCGTACTTTCTTGTGTGCCCTGATTGCCCCAACAAGTACTGCTATTTATGCGGAAACAGGGTGAAGACGAAGAAGTAGTATCCGGCTGCCGTGGAGTGCGCTCACGCTCAAGTGAGATTTTCCGTCAACCTGTTGCCCGTATCTGATTCCGCTCTTTGCTTTCCCCCGCAGAATCTTCTATTTTTCCTGCTCATGAAAATCATTGATTTCCATACCCACATATTTCCCGACAAGCTCGCCGAGCGCGCGCTTAACGCCCTCAAGGCCCATTCTCCCGAAGCAAAATCGTACAGCGACGGCACGCTTTCGGGCCTGAGAAAATCCATGAAACAGGCGGGCGTATCGCGTGCGGTATTGCTTCCGATCGCCACAAAACCCTCGCAGGTTGCGACAATAAACAAAACGTGCGCGGACCTCATGGCAAGCGACACCATTCCTTTCGGGACGCTGCACCCCGGCGCGGACACCTTTGAAGACGATATTGCCGCGCTCGTTTCGTCCGGCGTCAAGGGAATCAAGTTTCATCCGGAATACCAGGACTTTTTCATAGGCGAACCGCGCTACTTCCCGATCTACGAGGCGCTCCAGTCGTCGGGCCTTGTCGTGGTCTTTCATGCCGGAAAGGACCCCGGGCCGTTCACCTGCGATCATGCGCTGCCGCCCGCATTTCGGGAAATCAACAAGAATTTTCCCCGGTTGAAGATCGTGGCCGCCCACATGGGAGGGTGGAGGGTGTGGAACGACGTGGAGAAATACATGCTCGATCTTCCGATTTACCTTGATGCGTCTGCAATCAGGGAATGGATGAAGCCCGATGAATTCATCCGGCTCGCGCGAAAGCACGGAACAGACCACATCCTGTTCGGATCAGATTCGCCGTGGTTTGACCAGGCAGCGGATGTGCAGTGGATCGATGCCATGAATATCACCAGCGATGAGAAGGAAAAGATATTTCATTTGAATGCAGAGGCGCTGCTCGGAGAGTGTGCGCTGTAGCGGGGCGTCAATCCAATCAAGTAAATTGTAGCACTATGGACAAAACTCAACCAAACATCACCCAGGAACTCCTCTCCGGCGATGAGGCGGTTGCGCGCGGGGCGTGGGAAGCGGGATTGCGCGTTGCATGCGCGTACCCAGGCACTCCGTCGACCGAGATCCTCGAAACGCTCGCCGGTTTCAAAGACGTGGATACGCAATGGTCGGTCAACGAAAAGGTGGCGTTCGAGGTCGCGCTCGGGTCGGCGATCGCGGGCGGCCGCAGCCTGTATGCGTCCAAGCATGTCGGGCTCAACGTTGCCATGGACCCGCTTATGACCGCGTCCTACACCGGCGTGAACGCAGGGTTCGTGGCCGTGGTGTGCGACGATCCCGGCCTTGCTTCGTCGCAGAACGAACAGGATACGCGCTGGGTGGCGCCCTATGCCAAGCTCCCGATGATGGAGCCCGCCGGTCCGTCCGAGGCGCTTGCCTATGTCAAGGAGGCAATTTCCATAAGCGAACGCTACGATACCCCCGTGCTTTTCCGAATGACCACGCGCGTGGCGCATTCAAAGGAAAATGTGGCGGTGGGTGCACGGCAGGACGTCGCGCTGCGGCCTTTTGCGCCCGACATTCCAAAGTATGTCATGGTTCCCCGGAATGCATACCAGAAGCACATCCGTGTTGAGAAACGGCTTATCGAGCTTGCCGCGTTTTCCGAAACAACGCCGCTTAACAGAATAGAAAAAGGGAGTGCGAAGCTCGGGTTTATCACCTCGGGGATTGCGTATCAGTATATCCGGGAAACGTATCCGGACGCGTCGGTTCTCAAGCTCGGGTTTACCTTTCCATTCTGCGACAGAAAGATCGCGCGGTTCACAAAAAGCGTGAAAGAACTGATTGTTGTAGAGGAGCTCGATCCGATCATCGAGGAACACGTACGGATGCTCGGGATAAACGCCAAGGCAAAACATCCTTCGT
>DATFYJ010000302.1:0-10288 GCA_035315105.1 Chitinivibrionales bacterium | reverse complement strand
CAAACTGACGCGGGAAAAATGAAGCTGTCGCGCTTGTGAAGTCTGATCCGAGCAGGGCCCAGCACTGGGTGTCGAAGGACAGATTCGCGTCTGCAATGATGTACGGGCCGCCCACGCCGGTCTGATATCCTACGCCCAAGTCGGCGGGCGCAAATACGGCAACGCCCAGTTTCTGCCCGGCAGCGAGCGTGCCGATTGATGACAGATCAACGGGAATTGCCGTATACCCGGTGCTCGCCATGGCAAGTCCTGTTGCCGTGCCGACCTTGACCCACAGGCCGTCCTGGAAATTGGCGGGGCTTGCGGCGCGGGGCCACGGCAGACCATTCGGATGAACCCATATTTCAAGGGTTACGCCGGTCGCACCCGCGGGGTAGGAAGCCACGCTGATCTGGCAGAGCTTGAGGGCCTTTTGGGCCGTGATCTCGAACGTGATCCCGGTTTGACCGTTATTCGCCGCAAGACCGGTTGACAACGAGTTTGCGCATTGCGCAAAGACGGCACCGCCGACGGACGAGCTCATCAGAACAATCGCGCACGCCGCCGCGGCCCAGCAGGCCAGCCGCGCCAACGCTTTTTCGATTTTTCTAACATAGGCGAAAAACATGCGCACCCCCTTTAGGAGAGAGTTTGGATGATGGTGAAGAGACTTGAGAAATGTATACTATAACGATACTACGGGAATTCCACGTGATCACTTGAAGTCTCAGCTTACGTTCATTTCGCCGGCCTTCCGCATTGCCTTTCGGGAAGGCAGACAAGGTAATTATAGAGTCTTCCACAGGGTTCTGTCAACCACAAAACAATAGGACTCGCGGCTTTGGATCTGGCGGGGAAGAGATTGAAGAACCCCGCAGCAAGCTGCGGGGAATCTCCCATCCCTAGGGAAAGAAAACATACTTATAGGCGCTCGCTAACCCCGGAGTAACCTCCGGGGAAAAGGCAAAAGACATAATAACAAGCGCGAAGCGCAACCACTATACCTTAGGGAACGAAGTGACAATGCGCTCGCTGTGGGATTCATGCCGCACCGGGGCACTGTTCCAACACGCAGATGGGCATGCGTTGGTCCGCAGGGATGCTTTCCCGATCAGGATTTTTAGGCGATTTTCCCCGGAATTGTCTCGGCCTACTTCCCTCTCAGCGCGTCAAGCGCCAGGCCCACGGCGCCGTGGGCGTCGAACGCCTCTTTGTAAAGCGACGCGTCGATGGGTTCGATTTTCTGCAGGTTCCAGGCGCCGGGCAGGTACACCACGGGCTTGCCGAGGTTGAGCGCAAGGCCGATCTCGCTCAGGGTGCCGAACTTGCCGGGAAACGCGATGAGCACGTCGGAAGCGTTGACGACAAGCGCGTTGCGCGCAATGCCCATGCCCGTCGGGATAACAATGCGAACATAGGGATTTGCCGCGCTCTTGTCTGTTCCCGGAATGATGCCCACCACGGTCCCGTTGTTGTCAAACGCACCGCGGCTTGCGGCCTCCATCACGCCGCCGAGCCCTCCGCACACCAGGACCGCGTTGTTGTTGGCAATGTACTTGCCCACTTCGTAGGCCACGCTCAGCGTTGCCTCGGAGGCCTCTGCGCCGCCGATCACGCCGATGGCGGGATTTGTTCTTGACATACGCTATTCCCCTATGATTTTTATGAGGACCCGCTTCTTCCTTCGTCCGTCGAACTCACCGTAGAATATCTGTTCCCACGGGCCGAAATCCAATTTCCCGTTCGTGACCGCAACAACCACCTCGCGTCCCATCACCTGGCGCTTGAGGTGCGCGTCGCCGTTGTCTTCGGCGCCGTTGTGTCGGTAGCGGCTCACGGGTTCGTGCGGGGCGAGCCGCTCGAGCCAGTCGTCGAAGTCCTGGTGCAGGCCCGGTTCGTCGTCGTTGACAAACACGCTTGCGGTGATGTGCATGGCGTTTACGAGGCACAGGCCCTCGCGGATCCCGCTTTCGGCAACCGCGGCCTCCGCCTGCGGCGTGATGTTGACAAACTCACGCCGGGTTGTTGTGCAGAACTCAAGGGTTTTCCTGAATGATTTCACCATTTTCTCCTCAAGAAGGATTCACCGCAAAGGCGCAAAGGACGCAAAGCAGGGTAAAAGTGAATTGTGGGGACTTCTAAAAATTGCTTGTTTCCAGTGTCATTCCCGCGAAAGCGGGAATCCATTTTTGAATTTTCATAGGAGTAAGATGGACTCCCGCTTTCGCGGGAGTGACATTAAAATCAAGTTTTATGAATAAATAGAAGTCCCCTTGTAATCAATAATCAATTCTTCTTCACGATCTTTGCGTCTTTGCGATGATTTTTTTAAAGCCCTAATTTTGAAAGCCGCTGCTTGAGCTCGCTCCCCTTCTTTTCGTTGCCGGGCTTTGACAGAAGCGCAAACATGTTCTTCTTGTACGCTTCGACGCCGGGCTGGTCGAACGGATTGACGCGCAGGAGATAGCCGGACAGCGCGATCGCCTTTTCGAAAAAGTAAAACGCCTGGCCGAGCGTCTCCTCGGTCCGGTCCGCAAGCGTGATCGTGGCGCAGGGCACATTTCCGTCAAGGTGGGCCAGCAGTGTGCCGCGGTACGCCTCGGCATTCACATCCTCGAAGTTCTTTCCCGCAAGGTAGTTGAGCTCGTCGCTGTCGTCGTCGAGCCTGGGCAGCGCCACGGACGCGTTGGTGCGGCCAAGCACGACAAAGGTCTCGAACACGTTGCGCAGTCCCTCCTGCATCCACTGGCCAAGGGAGTGAAGGTCGGTGGTGTAGTCCACGGAGGCCGGGAAGATGCCGGTGAGGTTCTTTCCCTCGCTCTCGCCCGCAAGCTGCTTGAACCAGTCGCCGAGGAAATGGAGCTGCGGCGCGAACAGGGCCATCACCTCGGTGGTCCTGCCGCGGCGGAACAAAATGTTTCTTGCCGCGGCATAGCGGCCCGCGATGTTTTTGTCAAGCGTCGGCGCGGAACAGAACGCCATGGCCTCCTTGGCGCCCGCAAGCAGCTTTGCAACATCGAGGCCGGCCATGGCGCAGGGAAACAGGCCCACCGGCGTGAGCACCGAGAAGCGTCCGCCCACGTCCGAAGGGATGTCAAACGTGGCGTATTTCTCCTCAATCGCAAGCCTGTGCAGCGCGCCCTTCGCCGGATCGGTGGTGGCCACGATGCGTTCCGCCGCTTCCTTTTTCCCGTATCGCTTCTCCATCCATTGCTTGATTATGCGGAAGGCGATGCCCGGCTCCGTGGTGGTGCCACTCTTGGATATCACATTCACTGCAACGTTCTTGTCCTTGACAAGTTCGAGAAGGTCAGTGATGTAATCGGAATTTATCTGGTGTCCCGCAAAGATCACCCGGGGCTTCCGCAGGTCTTCAAACGACGGCGACACGAACTCGATCGCCGCCCTGGCGCCGAGGTACGACCCGCCGATGCCGATGCAGATGAGGACCTCGGTTTTCGGCCGAAGCGCGTCCGCGGTGTCGCGAACCTTCTTGACAACTGCCGCATCTATGGTCGCGGGCAGGTCGAGCCAGCCGAGAAAATTGTTTCCGGGACCGCTTCTCTTTTCGAGCATGGTCTGCGCGGCCGCAAAGGAGTCGCTGTAGGCGGCCCACTCATTGTCCTTTATCCAATCGCCGAGGCATTTGTCGTCGTAACTAATTTTCTGCATGATGAATTTAGTCCTTTCCTCTTTGTTAATTTCAATATAATTGGGCGTTCCCCTCCCCCTCGACTCCGCTCGGGGTCGGGTCAGTTCTCCTTCCGGTCTCGGCCTTCGGCCTCGGGCCGCCACGGCCCTATGGCCCACAGGGCCGGGTCCGGGCGGCATCCCGCTCTAGCGGGACCTCCAGTCGCCCCTAACGCGCGGCAACGGAATTCTATTCGGTCACGCTTCGTTTTGCGCCAGCGGGAATTCCAAGACAATCCGCTACGATATTTTTGACTCAAATTTTCGGGAGATTCGCAGACGCGGCTACTCCTGTAGGATTGTATGCAGTGGTAGTCGTGGTGCTTCGCTGCGCTCGCAATGACGTCTTGACTTTTGTCAATCCGCATTCCGCAATCATCAATCAACAATTCTTCTCGGTGCCCCCGCAGCCGAGGTTTCTTTCTTGCCAACCAACTCACTTGGGGGCTACCCACGAGGGGGTGTGCCCCAAGACACCGCAGACCGCAGGGCGAGGAGGCTTGGGGCCAGGGGGACACCTCCCCCTCCAAATATCTTTACATTTCTTGATTTACAAATACGTATGAACCGAGCTCTTCTCTCTCTCCACCGGCTTCGATATTGTCAAGACAATTGCCCCGTTCTTAAACAACGTGACCATGCCGGTGGATTCCGACACGGTGATCGACAGCGCCTTGGTGCACGCGGTGATGCCCGCGGCAGCAGCATGTCGCGAGCCGAACCCGCTCGGCAGGAGTTCCACCTCAGCCTGCGGCCGCAGGTAGCTTCCCGCCGACAGCACGATGCCGTCGCCCGTGATCACGAACGCACCGTCGATGCTCGCGAATTCTTTGACCGTTTCGGCGAGCGCCGGGTCGATGATGTTCCGCTCCGCCTCGCTGTAGCCGCGGAACGGATTGATGATGAGCTGCGTGACGTACTTGTTGACCGTGTTGGTGTCGCCGAGGACGAAGATGGTCCCGAGCGGCTTGCCCTCGCGGCCCTCCACGGCGATCTCGCCCGCGAGCCCGAGCACGCGCTCGAGCACCTCGGGCATGATGTCGGGCGGCAGCAGCGCCGGCGAATTCGTGAAGAAGAATTCGTATTCGCTCGACACGTCGAGCGCCACGATGGTGTCGAACACGCCGGCCTTCGAGTTGCCCGATATGCACACGACCTTGTCGCTGTTGTCAATCAGGTTGCGCGACAGAGCGAGCAGGATCCCGATCTTCACCTGTCCGGTGCGCGACGCGGGAAACGACGGCGCCTGGATGCAGGCGGCGATCCTTTTATCGTCCGGGTCGAACCGCGACTTGTTGCTCGTCACCACGATCACCTTGCCGCGGTTCTTGAGCGTGTCGAGGAAATCGTTGTCGCGCACCGTGTCCGCGAACACCATGAGCGCGGTCGCCTTGATGTCCTTTGCAAGCTCGACGGCCGCGTTGAGCACGGGCTGCGGGCCCTTCTTCGCGCCTTTTGCCGCCCTGTCATCGGCCGGGGCCCCGCCTTGCGCCGCTTCGAGTTCCCCGAAATCAACGGTCGTCGGATCGGTTCGTATCTTCTCCCGCACCAGATCGTTCTTGAAGAACGAGGCGACCTCCGACATGACCTGGAGGTGCTCGGAACTGTCGGCCTTCTCGTTGGTGATCACCAGCACCAGAATGTAGGCGAGCGCCCCGCGCGCCGCGTCGTACTTGATGCCCGCAGCGCTGCGGCCCACCGCAATGGCGAAATCGCCCTTGATGTCGGCGCGGAGATGCGGGATGGCGATTCCCTGGCCGATGAACGTGGACGCGGCCTCTTCACGCTTGAGAATTTCGTCGACGAAGTACTTCTGCCGCCGCGAGATCCGCAGCGCCTTGCACAGCTCCCGCACCAGCTCGCGTATCGCCTCGACCTTCTCCGTCGACGTGAGGTCGACCACCCTGGGAATCCTGAGGTAATTCTGGAACGACATGCATCCTCCTATTCGGAAAGCGCGGACGCGTAGTAGTTGATGATCGGCGGTTTCCTGATTTCCACCGCATCACCTCGCACCGAAATGGCATTGACAAACCGCAATTGCTCCAGGCCCTTGGCAACGATCTGCTCCGGCGTGAGGGCGTCGAGCGTCTTTGTGTTCCGCTTCCCGGCGCGCATACGCGCAAGGACCGGCTTCACCGCTTCCGCCGTGGCCACTCTGGTCATTGAAGGCTGTTCCCTGATAACGCTTGCCACCACATGCTCGGGAAGCAGCCGGTACAGCGACTGCAGGGTATCGCGCAATTGCGCGGAGACGGCCCGCATGGACGCCTGGTGGCCGGACATCTCGTCGCGGGCCGTCGTTTTGAAGTTTGCCTTGATGTCAACCAGGTCCTTCACGCACAGGGGCGTCCCGAAATCAACCCAGACCTCGCCGCGCTTGATTCCGAGGCGCGTCTCGAGTATGAATTTCACAAACGCGATAATGTCGGCGCCGAAATAGAAAGGAATGCCCATGAGTCTGGAAACAACACTGGACTGTTTCTTTCGCATCTCCTTGCCCTTGCGGAGCATTTCGAAATACGGCAGCTCGGGGAGGTGCTCATACGAGACCGCGCCGGGCAGCAGCAAGACTTTTTTGTCCGGGTACCGCGCCTGCGCGAGGATCGCCGCCATGAGGATGCCGCCTTTCATCTCCATCATGCCGCCGCCGTAGCTCCGCCCGCCCTCCGGAAACACGAGAATCGGCTCGTTGTCCTCCATCATTTTCACAACGTCAAGGCACAGCTGCCGCACGTAGGATTTTCGGAACGCCATGTCCCGTCGCACGGGAAACGCGCCGAAAGCGCGGAACCGCTTTCCGATGAAGGGGAAGCCGGTAAGGTTGTCGCCCGCCGCGATGCGCAGGTAGGGGACGCCGTTGTTATATAGGAGCCAGCCGAGCAGAAAGTAATCGGTCTGGCTCCGGTGCGTGGAGACGACCATCACCATGGAATCCTTGAGGGATTCCGGCTCGTATCCGTTCCGATCGACGTTGATCCGCATGAATGCCCGGCGGAAAAACCACTCGAGGCCGTCCGTAATATTGTCAACCGCTTGTTCGTACGGTTTCTTCATAGGAGATGGAAAATACCTTCTGAGGGAAAACCTTGCAAAGGCATTCCGCTGTCGCGGCCGTCAACCGGGCCCGTTGCCGGTCAACGGAACCTCGTATCGCTCCGAATTGACGGACGGCGCAAATTCCCCGTCGTCAAAGCCGAAGGAAACCGTGCAGCGCCCGCGGTCCGGCTTTTCAAGGGGAATCACGGCCTCGATTGTTCTTGTTGCGTGCGCGCCGATGCTGTCGCGGGCCGACAGCTCCTGCGAAAGGACCGTGCTGTCTTTCCCGGCGTCTTCGCGATGAAGAACGCAGAGCAGCCGCACGGGTTCTCCATAGCTGTCGCGTGCAAACGTCAACGGTGTGTCGCGATGGTTGACGATCTCCAGACGTACGCCCGCAGCGTCCTGCGCGGGCAGCTTGTGTATGGCCTTCAGGTTGATCCGGATATCCAGGTAGGACACAAAATGCCTGATCGACACGTAGTTTATCTCTTTGCCCATCCTCGTGACCAATCGCGTGCAATGCCTGTTCCTGCCGTACTTGACAAGCGTGACATCGCGGCCCTGGATGCCGTCTTCGGCCCCTCGTATCTCGTATTCCGATTTCTTGTTCCCGCCGGGATAGAGGGCGATGCCCTGCATGCCGGAGTAGAACGAATACAGCGGAGCCTCGCGGAGCTGGCTCTCAAACACCACGGGATTTCCGCCCGCAACGCCGCGGATGTCCTGCGCCCACTGCTCGCGGCCGTGGAAATAATCGACGCGGTTGAAGGTGTTGACGGGAATGATCCCCCACGCCAGATACACTCTGAGGAAAAGAACGAAGACAAGCAACGGAACCGACAGCCAGCAGAGGAGCGCCTTTTTCCTTGTTGCGTAATAAGAACAGCCGAGGAGGACGAGAGGAACCACCACGATGGAGGTCCAATGGAATTGCACATAGCCCTTGAGGGTGGCGACACAGAAAAACGACAGCGTGCCGATTGCGATGAATTTCAATGCCCGCTCGAAGGCGTCCTTTGTTTTGCAGATGAAGGGAACAAATATGAGGGCCGGGCCGAGCACCAGGGGCTGCACGCCCAGGAACTCGGTGAGAAAATCGATCCTAAAGCCGCTCGACCGCCCGACCAGATGATACTTCAACGATACGAAATCGTGGGTGTACTGCCACCAGAGATGCGGGACAAACATGACAAGGGCGATACCGGCCGTGAGCATGAACTTCCTGTTACGCAACAACGAGAGATTAGACAGGACAACGAAAAGGATAAGGAGAATAGCATGATACTTGGCATACAGCATCAGCCCGAGCACGAGTCCCATTGAAACGCCCGACGCATAATCGTCCTTTTCAAGGAACCTCTTGTAGCAATAGAGGAATACCGCGGACAGCGCAACGAGCGGCGTATCGGGGAACACGATGAACGTGAGATAATTGAAGAGCGGCAGTGAAAGGATTATCAGGTACGGATGGAACTTCCTGTTGATTTCATCGCCGAGCAGCTTCAGGAGAAAAAAAAGCCCGATGCAGACGAACACCACATTTACAATCCGGACTCCGAGCTCGCCCGGAAACAGGCGGCATCCCATGCTGATGAGAAACGGAAGCAAGGGCGGATGGTCGTAGTATCCCCAATCAAGGTTTGTTGACAAATACCAGTAATAGCCCTCGTCGCTCGTGAGCGTGGTGAGGGAGGCCTGGACGATGTTGAGGAGGAGGTACAGGAGAACAAAAAGAAGAGGCACGCACTGCGGCGGAATTGCTTTGAGCGACAACCCGGCAGGATTTCTGAAAAAGCGCACAAAAAAGCCCTCACGTCGTTTCTCTGCAAGTCAATCGAATATAATTCTTCGCCGCGCGGATTCTTATATGGAAACAGGGCAAAGGACCGTGTCGCGGACCGCTCGCGGCTGTTGAGTGCGCGCGGCCCGCGAGCTATATTCTATCCTTTTGTGTTGCGTGCGGATTCCATGCGGATTCATAGTGAAATTCCATGGCAGTGCTCATTCACCTTCACCCAAAAGGACCCGTTCATGACGCAAGCATCCTCCCTCACCGCCTCAATCAAGACCGAAAAAGGCACCATCCGTCTCAACCTGTTTGCCGACAAGGCGCCGCTCACGGTCGCCAATTTCGTGAACCTCGCCCGGCGCGGGTTCTACAACAACCTCAAGTTCCACCGCGTGATCGCCGACTTCATGATCCAGGGCGGGTGCCCCAAGGGCAACGGCACCGGCGGGCCAGGGTACAAGTTCCGGGATGAATTTGTCAAGGACCTGCGCCACGACAGGCCCGGCGTCCTTTCCATGGCCAATTCCGGTCCAAACACGAACGGCAGCCAGTTCTTCATTACGCATGTCCCGACGCCCTGGCTCGACGACCATCACACCGTGTTCGGTGCGGTGACCGGCGAACAGGACATGGCGGTTGTCAACTGCATCAAGTCGGGAGATAGAATCGATGTGATTGAGATCGAGGGCAACGCGGACTGGCTGCTCAAAGAGCAGAGGGAGGATGTGGAGAAGTGGAATAAGAAGTTAGGGTGAATGTCTTAATTGGATAGAAAGCTCTTTGCGGGGGAGGTTTACCCCGTCGGGTACTTCCAAGGGTCGTCCCCCTCGCTCCAGCCCGGCTCGCCCTTGATTTGTTCGTTGCACATTGCGCGCCGGTCTTCCGCTACCCCCTCCCGGGTGGCCCCCAAGGAAGTTTATTTGCGAGAAAGATGCTTCTGCTGGGGGGCACCCGAGAAGCGTTGTTAAAAAGTTCAGAAGTTGAATAACTAAAGGCAAATTATCGGCATCTTTCTGCGGATAAGGATTGGCGCGAATAGAAGTAATTGACTGAATAGAATTCCGTTGCCGCGCGTTAGGTGGACCGGAGGGCGCGCAAGAGCGCGTTGCCGGCCGACCCGGCCGTAAGGCATAGGGCGGCTGGCAACGAGGCCGAACGGCCGAGCCCGCAGGGAGACCGACCCCAGATAGAGACGCACAGCAGTGCGCCTCTATCTGGGGGAACGCCCAATTAATTCCTTATTAACAAGGTCATTTCATCAGCGAAATCATTTTTTCCTGATGATACTCGCCCGCCTTGAATACAACCAGATATGCTCCGGCGGCAAGCGCGTCTTTGTGCATGGTGAGAGAATGATTTCCCGCATCCTGATGAGTGTTGACAAGTTCGGATTGCAATTGGCCGTTAAGACTGTAGAGCCGGAGAGAAACATGCTCGGCTTTGGGAAGAGAATAGGAAAACTTGACTAATGCGCCTGCGCCGAAACGAGCGCCGATTATCTGTAAAGCGACATTCTCTGCAGTTGATGATGTTGGGATAGGTTGAACAACGGGGTTGGGAACATAATCGCCAAACTGGGCGAAATAGGAGTGGCCAACACCCTGGCCAATGCTGATGAAATCCCCTCCGACATAAACCGTTGATCCGCTCACGGCGAGCGCAGAGACACCATCGTTCGCATTCGGGTTCCAAGCCGTTGCATTCCCTGTTGTCGCATCCAAGGCAGCGACACATTTGCGGCTCTGCCCGCCAATGGTGTCGAAGGCCCCTCCGGTATATACTGTTGTC
>DATFYJ010000301.1:0-2361 GCA_035315105.1 Chitinivibrionales bacterium | reverse complement strand
GTACTCGCGCTGGTCCTCCAGGGTAACGAGGATGATCGGCTTTTTGAGTTCCTTGTACTTCTTCCCCTCGCCGGCATACGGCACGATTTGCGGTTCTTCGTATTCCGGAAAGATGTGATAAATCGCGTTGAGGATCTCCTTCTGGATTGCCGAAAGCGCCGAGATTTCTTTTCTGGCCGTATCGATGTTGTCGTCTATCCTTGTGATGCGCTGATTTGATCCGCCGTCCCACAGCTTGTCCTTCATCTTTGCCACGTCGTTCCTAAGGAGAAATACCCGCTTGCGAATTGGGACTAGCGCGCTGTCAAGCGGCGCGACAATGGTCCGGCATTCCCTGGGAAAGGTGACCCCTGTTTTCTTCAGGAGCTCCGGATTGGTGTACCGGTGGATGCCGCAGCCGGGAATTACTAGAAATGCAGTGCACGCTGCCAGGAGCGCAGCTTTTGAAGTGAGGGATCGAAGGGGGTTATAAAGCATAATCACAACCTATACTATATTGTTTTTTTCATGGTTTTTCAACATAAGAAGGTTATTTAAGGGGGGAAGTCTCCCCCTCGCTCCGGCCTCCTCGGCCTTCGGCCTGCGGTGTCCTTCGCTACCCCCTCGTGGGTAGCCCCCAAGAGAGATCAGTTGCAAATATCAAGCTCTGTTGCGGGGGCACCGAGAAGAATTGTGGCAATTTAAAAGGTTGATAGAAGATTGCTGATCTTTGTCTTGGGTATCCAATTGGCGCAAAAGATGTCATTTGACAGAATGGATTTCTGCTGCCGCCGCGCCAGGCAGGACTAGAAAAATGGTCCCGCCTAAAGCGGGATGCTGCCTGACCACGGCCCGCAGGGCCCTCGTGGCAGGCAGCCCGAGGCCGAAGGCCGAGACCGTAAGGACGGCCGCCGCCGTCTTCGGCGGGGCGCCCAGATCTTCTCTTGAGTTTTGAGACAGCCTGAACTTCCCCCGCACACAAACATCTTCTTTTTAAATTCATAACAACATAGTCACGGCACCAACAACAACAGGCAATAAGGAAATAGCGCCTCCACTGCGAGAAACGGAATATAGAATCTTTTCCAATGATGCCTCTCGCATAATTGTTCAAGCGGAACACAGAAAATCACAAGCAGCGCAGCTAGCGACGGAAACAAAAATCGCCCATCCGCATTGTCCCAGCGCAGATTGTAGTTGATGTATGCCGCCAGGTTGAGAAGCAGAAGACAGCCGAGAACCGTTTCCCACAAGGCAAGCGTCTTCTTTGCAAGGACATACTTTGCAAACAACCAGGCATTGACGCCGAGCACGAGAAGCTCAAACCCGAGTATCGCCGCCACAACATGTGAGGGCGGCACGTGCTGCATGGGGAACCAGAAGCAGTACACAGCGATTTTGACAAACCGCACAAATTGCTCCGGCGCGAAAAGAAAAAATTGCGGCGGCCCGTTTCCTACCCCGAACGCGAACAGGGAGCCGTATACCCGGAGGTTCCGCAAATACCAGGGCCCGGCACAAACGGCTGCAACACAGAGCATTGCAACGAGTGCATACAGCCGGCCGGGCTCGCGCCTTCCAAAGAACAGCCACACAAAAACCCCCGCAGCAACGGGCGCGAACAGAAACAGCGACGCCTTGGTGAGCATGCCGATGCCGAGCAGGAGTCCGAAATATGCGCCTGCCCTCAGCGGGGACCGCGTTCGGGAAGCATCCGACGAACTGCACATGCGCACCAGTTCGAGCGTCATAAGCAGGGCAATAAGCCAGCTCATGGAATCATTGGAGGCAGCGGAGCAGAAATAGGCGTGCGTGGGAAAATGCGCGGCAAACAGCATGGCGCCGTTTCCCGCGGCCGCGGAAAGCGAGGCCGCGCTGAATATTCTCCTTATGACAAGCAGCGACAGAACGCCGAACAAAAACGACAGCAGCCTGCACGCAAGCAGGGTGTTGGCTTTGCCGACAACCAGCTCCAGACCGGCGCCGATCACATAATACAGCGGCGCCTGATAGTATTCGAACTCGTTGACGGCAAACGCGTCCTTCTCCCGGGCATGGTGGCGTTGAACCGGAAAGCTCCTGTGCTGCGCGAGATAATGCACGTAGTTAAGGTGCGACGCCTCGTCGTTGAGGCCTTCGAGGCGGAAAGAAACGGTCTGCGAGGGCGGCAGGAGGACAACGTAGACGAGCCGGATGCCGATGGCAACGGTGAGGAGGATTGCGAATGTCAATTTTGAGGACATGGGTGTCGGAGTATTTGCAAAATTATTAATGATTGAAAACTACTACGCGCGTGAAGACTCCACCATGTATCAGGGAATTAATGACAACCAAAATGACAACCGGAATGAAGAATCGACGGAGCGGGGGTCACGTGCATCG
>DATFYJ010000300.1:0-2359 GCA_035315105.1 Chitinivibrionales bacterium | reverse complement strand
TCCGAGTTTCAGATAATTCTTGCGCATCTCGGCGAAGACGACAGCCGCAGCCTCCTCGATTCGTTTCCCGAATGCGCTCTTGTTGTCAACGGACACCGCAAGAGTTCCACCGATGAATTCATCACTGATCGCGGCCAGGTGATGCTGCAGTTCGGGTTCCAGGGCAAGGCGCTTTCTTTTGCGGAAATCGCGCCCGACAGCAGGGGCATCGGTATTGCGAGAAACGGATGGCTTGATGTTGGGCCCGCAATCCCCGACGAGCCGGTGGTTGCAAAGCTTGTCACTCTTCCGGCAACCGGCGGCGCTCCTGGCGCGAAAACGGTTTTCGACCTGTATATCATGTCGCAATGCCCGTACGGTTGCGCCGCGCTCAGGGAATTCGTTTCGTTTGCCGCGGCTTTCCCGAAGGCGGAATGGCATGTATGGTTCATCGGCTCGGTTGCCATCGACGGCAGCATGACCTCGCTTCACGGCGCGGACGAAGTGAGCGAGGAACTCCTGTGGCTTTCGGTGCATGCGCTGTATCCCGGGAGATGGCTTGAATTCCTCACGAAACGTTCGGCTTCATTCGAGACAAAGACCGAATCGGTGATTCGATCCATGGGGCTTGACGTGTCCAGGCTGCGGACCTGGGTTGCCAAGAAGGGCAGGGCGGAGCTTGCCATGCAGTACACCAGGTCGATGCGCATGGACATCAATTCTTCTCCGTCGCTTCTTGTCAATAACACGATATTTCAGGACGATATTACGAAACCAAGGATTGCAAAAATCATATGCGGTTCAGGCGAGGGGAAGTCGGCGTACTGCGATTCGCTTCCCGAGTGTTTTTCCGATCGTGACTGCAAAAGACCGGGAAAGACCGGTGCCTGTGTTTCACGCAAGGGCGCGAAAGCCGCGTGCGAGTTCACCGATGCAGTGCGTTTCACTCTTGCCGCCCTCGTAGCCGACACCGCATTTTCGCATCCGGAAACAGGGGTTATTGCAAGCCTTTTCGCAGATTTTCCCGGCATGGTGATAGACACCGTGCGGCTGAGTTCGAAGCGCGGCGCATCCATGGCTGCGCTGTATAATCCACCGTTCCTGCCGTTTTTCCTGTTCGACACTGCAATTGTCGCAACGTCCAACTACCGCACCGTTGCATCGTCACTGGTGCCGGCGCGGAACAAATTCACCTTCGGTCCCGGCATGGTCAAGCCGACGTACTTTTACAAACGGAAAGCAATGCGGGCGGGGTTTGCATTGTACGTCGATCCGGCATTCCCCGGCGCAAAGGACGCGGTCCGTATCGTTCTTGAGGCGCTCGGGAAGAGCAAGGGCGTTTCGGTGAA
The DNA here is from genome assembly GCA_035315105.1 of Chitinivibrionales bacterium. Classification (GTDB taxonomy): domain Bacteria; phylum Fibrobacterota; class Chitinivibrionia; order Chitinivibrionales; family FEN-1185; genus FEN-1185. Next base: position 1,031 of record DATFYJ010000300.1, on the reverse strand, counting down.
GCCTCTTGTTTATGATTCGGCCGGTCCCGGCGCAGAAGAAACAATGCGCAATGAAGAAGCGCTCCGATGGTTGGTGCTTGCAGACAAATATCCTGCGGCATACGGACAGTACCTTGAACGTTTTGTCGAAAGGGTAACGACGTCATACTGGTTTACGGACTGCAAGAAGCTCGGAATCAATGTTGACGAATTCGTAACCCTGGTGCAGAAAAGCGGCTCGCTGCTGGCTGCGCACCGGAAGGAAATCGCGGAACTGGGTATGCGGGAACCCGTGGAGGTTCTTATTGACAACAGGGAAGTTGTGGCAGTGAAGAACCAGAAGGAGCTGGGAGACCTGCTGGGGAAAGTGTTGAGGTGATATTTTCTCGATGACGAGTTTGTTGCGACCTATGTCGCGCGGAAATGGTTGAGATGACTTTTGGACCCGTATTCGTTAGCCCATCACCCCATCCACTTACCAGACGAAATCATCCTCAGTCGGCAGCCCCACCCCCTTTGCGCTTTCGAACTCGTATTCCTGCTTTTCTGAGAATACGACGACTCGCTTTCCGTCACCTTTGATTCCAGAAACACTTTGCGGTCGCCTGTTTCGCAGAATGTTAAGCAGGGAGATCGCTTTCTCCAAACCGTCGCCGCGGCCATAGTTCCATACTTCGTCAGGCTGGGCCAACCGGCTCCCGTCATAGATGGATTCGTTAAGCAATCCGTCCAGCACAACGGCTGTTTCTTTTATGTCAAGCTTTGCCGCGCCCGCAATGCTCACGGGGTTTCTGTCAAGTGCGGCCTTGAGAAACGGCTTCCACGGGCTGCGCTTGAGGTCGCGGAATGCAGTGAACGCAAGATCAGCCACGGGGTTTTCCGAACGGACAGACTCAAGGTAATCGACGATCCGCTCCCGCGGCCAGTCCGCTCCGATCGCGATGGAGGGCGATTTTTCCCAGGTCTTCTTGTCTGAAGGCAGTCGCGGCTCGATGCGGCAGAAATTGACAAGGTCTTTTATGACCTCTTCGGAATTGAAGCAACTGTGGCGG
>DATFYJ010000299.1:0-2247 GCA_035315105.1 Chitinivibrionales bacterium | reverse complement strand
TTCGGAGGCCGAGGCCATGGCCGAGGCAAAGCGCTGTCTCCAATGCAGGAAACCAATGTGCGTGGAGGGGTGCCCGGTAAGCGTGGCGATCCCGCAGTTCATCAAGCTGATTTCCGAAGGAAAATTCGCCGGTGCCGCCCCGAAGATCCGGGAGACGAACTCGCTGCCCGCGATCTGCGGCCGGGTGTGCCCGCAGGAAACGCAGTGCGAGGCGAAATGCATTCTCGGAAAGAAAGGCGACAGCATCGACATCGGCAGCCTCGAGCGCTTCGCGGCCGACTGGGAAATGGCGCACGGCGGTTCCGCCGTTCCCACGGTGAAGCCGAAAAACGGCAAGAAGGCGGGCGTGGTGGGGTCGGGCCCGGCAGGCCTCACCGCCGCCGGCGAGCTTGTCAAAGAGGGATTCGACGTGACCGTGTTCGAGGCGTTTCACGAGCCGGGAGGCGTGCTCACCTACGGCATCCCGGAATTCAGGCTCCCCAAAGATATTGTCAAAAAGGAAATCGGCTGGCTGGAGCGGCTCGGCGTGCGCGTGGAGCGCAACTTTGTCGTGGGCAGGACCGCCACCATTGACGGTCTGCTTGCTGAGGAGGGATACTCGGCCATATTCATCGGCGCGGGCGCGGGCCTGCCCGTATTTCTGCGCGTCCCGGGCGAAAACAGCGTCGGCGTGTACACCGCGAACGAATACCTCACGCGCAGCAATCTCATGAAGGCGTATAAACCGGACGCGGACACGCCCATCATCCGCGGCAGGCACGTGATAACCGTGGGCGGCGGCAACGTTGCCATGGACGCCGCGCGCACTGCGTTGCGGCTGGGCGCCGAAACGTCGTCCATAGTATACCGCCGCACCGAGGCGGAAATGCCCGCGCGCATCGCGGAGGTGCACCATGCACAGCAGGAGGGCATTGTGTTCCGCCTGCTCACCAATCCCGTTGCCATACTCGCGGACGACAACGGTTTTGTCACCGGCATCCGGTGCATACGCATGGAGCTGGGCGCGCCCGACGAATCGGGCCGCAAGAGGCCCGTGCCGCTCAAGGGCAGCGAATTCGACATCGCCTGCGACGTGGTGATCGTCGCAATAGGCAACAACACCAATCCGCTCATCCGCGAAACCACGCCCGACATCGCCGTCACCAAGCACGGCACCATTGTCGCGAACGAGGCCGACGGCAGGACGTCAAAGAAATTCGTGTACGCCGGCGGCGACATCGTGACCGGAGCGGCAACGGTGATTCTCGCCATGGGCGCAGGGAGGAATGCGGCGAAGAGTATGCTTAAGGATCTTGCTAAGTAATAAAGTTCCCTGTGGAAAGAAATCTGGGCGTTCCCCCGCTCTTTGTCAATAGAATAAAGACACTTGGGCGCCCCGCTGCTTCGCAGCGGCGGCCGTCCTTCCGGGCTCGGCTTTTCGCCTCGTTGCCGGACCGCCCCAAGTCGCCTTCGGCGAGGGGTCGGCCGGCAATTCGCTCCAGTTCACCCTCCAGTCCTGCCTGGCGCGCGGCAGAAGAAAGCCATTCTGTCAACAATATCTTTTCGCGCCAATCGGTATCCGCAGCAAATGAGACAAGGTTCTTTTAGGTAAAAATTATAGGGGGGATTTCTTCGCTGCGCTCGCAATGACACTTGTTTTTCTTTGCCCAGCTTTCGGGTATTGGCTCTTCAAATATTCAACGCTTCAACTATTCTCCGTGGGTGCCGCCACAACAATGCATGGTCTTGCAGCTGCTTTATCAAGGCGGCCACCCAGGAGGGGGTAGCGAAAGACCGGCGCGCGGTTGACATTGAGGATTGGCATGAAAACCGCGCGCCGGGCTGAAGCGAGGGGGATACATCCCCCGCTTGATAATTTTGATTTTTATTTCAGCACTATCACCCTCTTCACAAAACTGCTCCCCTGATCCACTGCGCAGCGCACAAAGTAAACGCCGTCGCCGTTGGCGCCCGTCAAGCCGTCTCCCAGCACCAGCGGGTGCCAGCCTTCCTCCTGCCTGAAACGCGCGACATGACGAACCACCCTGCCGCCCGCGTCGAGAATGTCGAACGACACCATGGCGGGCACGTTGAGGAAATACCGCAGCGTGCGTCCTAACATCCGCATCTGCACCGTTGCGGCGGCACAGACCTTCTGACCGTACACGGGAACCTGCACCGAGACCGATGGAATCGGCGGCATCGCAACCGTGGTGACCGAAGCAGTGCCCGTACACAACCCGCCCGAACTGGCGGTCACCGTGACGG
>DATFYJ010000298.1:0-3748 GCA_035315105.1 Chitinivibrionales bacterium | reverse complement strand
ACCTTCGGCTTCGGAGGCCGACGCTCTATCCAACTGAGCTACTGGCGCACAGGTTTCCGGGTTTGCGATATCCGGTTAAATATAAATAATTCGCCCTATAATATAGCAAATGTGCGGGTGCAAGCGAAAGAGATAGTAATTGGGATACTTAATGATAATAACCTTATTTCCAAGCCATGAAGTCTTGGGCGCCCCGCTGCCTCGCAGCGGCGGCCGTCCTTCCGGTCTCGGCCTTCGGCCTCGGGCCGCCACGCCCCTATTCCTTTTGTAGAGACGCAGCGCCGCTACGTCTCTACAAAAGGCGGGTCCGGGCGGCATCCCGCCTTAAGCGGGACCATTTTTCCAGTCCTGCCTGGCGCGTGGCATAAGGATTGTCCCACAATCAGCACACGCCTGACTAATAAGAATTCAGTTGCACTTTTTCTGTGATAATTTCGGATGGCACAACAAATAATTCTTGACATAGTATATTTCTGTTTTCGCGCGTTAGGTGGACCGGAGGGTGAGCAAGAGCGAATTGTCACTTCGTTCCCCAAGGTATGGTAATAGCGCTTCGCGCTTCATTATTATGTCTTTTGCCTTGTGCCGGCCGACGACCCTTGGAAGCACCCGAAGGGGTGGACCGGAAGGAGGGCCGACCCGACCCCGAGCTTTGCCGAGGAGGAGGGGAACGCCCAATTCTTATTCCTGTCTTTACTGATTTTTTAATAGTCCCATTATCGTATCCGTCACCTTAAGCACTTTGAGCGCCTCCTCGCCGGATACAGCTTTATGATCCGGAGCGCCCTGTATGGCGGCCACGAATGCGGCGAGCTCGGCCTCGAGCGCGTCCACGTGTTTGGTCTTGTCCTTGGAGAACTCCACGGGCAGGCGCCGGCCCGGCTGCGCCGCGCCGGTGAGGAAGTAGTGCTCGATTTCCTCTTTGTCCAGATCGACCGAATAGTAATTGTCGCGCGCGAACAGCCGAAGCTTGCGCATCTTCTTGGCCGATATGCGGCTGGCGGTGCAGTTCACCACGCAGCCCGAGGGGAACGGGATGCGCACGTTGGCGATGTCGATGTCCTGAGACACCACCGGCACGCCCGTGGCCGCGATGGCGTCGTAGCGCGGCTCCTCGGAAAGCAGGCGCAGCACGAGATGAACGTCGTGCACCATGAGGTCGAGAATCACCGGCACGTCGGTGCCGCGCGGCGAGTACTGCGCAAGCCTGTGGATCTCGATGAACCTTGGCAGCGGACCCAGGGACAGAAGCTTCACAAAAGAGGAATTGAAGGCCTCCGAATGCCCCACGTGTAGCACAACGCCGTGTTCCTGTGCGGCCGCGACGAGCGCCTTCCCCTCGGCGAAGCTTGGCGCGAGCGGCTTCTCCACGAGCACGTGCTTCTTCTTCTCCATGCAGGCAAGCGCCACGGACGTGTGAGTCGACGAGGGCGTCGCCACGATGCAGGCGTCGCACGCAGAAACAAGGTTGTCCATGTCGTCCCACGGCCGCGCGCCGAGTTTTTTCGCCACCTCGGCGCGGCGCCCTGCCGACGAATCGTGGAACCCGGCGCACTCCACGTCCTTGTTCTTGAGACACTTTTGGATATGGTACGATCCCAGCACGCCCGCGCCGATCACGCCGATCTTTACGTTAGCCATTGTTTTCTCCTGTGGTGCTTTCCCAGTCGTCTTCGCCAAGAAGCTCGCGCACGCGCGGGGGCACGTGCACTGCCAGCGCCCCCATTTTTCTTATTGCGTCAAGCATCAGCTCCTTTTCCCGATGAGGTAATACGCCGGTACGTAAAAATAGTATATAACGATCCTCCATTTTCACCAGACCGCCGTCGCCGTCGAATGCGCCGCGGCGGATTTCAATTCCTGTTTTGTCGAGAGTGTTGAGCAGAAGAGTGATGTCGGGATCAGGATGAGGTTTCATGGGTTACTACTCTCGAACAATACAAAAAATATGGGCGCCCCGCTACTTCGTAGCGGCGGCCTTCCTTCCAGGCTCGGCCTGGCGCGCGGCAACAGAATCCTATTAAGTCAATTGCTTCTTCTCGCGCCAATCGGTGTCCAAGCAAATCAGTTATGGCTTTTCTTGATCTTTTCCGTTTTTTTCTTCTCAACTTCTAAACTGCTCAACAACTCAACTTTTTTCTCTTCAACTATTCTCCGTGGGTGCCGCCACAACAATGCATGGTCTTGCAGCTGCTTTGTCAAGGCGGCCACCCGGGAGGGGGTAGCGCAGGACCGGCCGCGCCTTAGGGATGCTGGTTTGTAAATCGGCGCGGCCGGGCCGGAGCGAGGGGGATGCCTCCCCCCTTGCATAATATTAATTATTTCTTCATCTTGTCAACTATTCTCTCCCTCAACCTCGAATACCTCTCCACCGTCGCGTTGTTTTTCACCGCAATGGCCAGCGCGCGCGGCATGCCAACAAGTACGCATAATTTTCGTGCCCTCGTAATAGCAGTATAAATAAGGTTCCGCTGAAGCATCACGAAGTGCTGCGTCGTTAAAGGGATCACCACGGCCGGGAACTCGCAGCCCTGGCTCTTGTGGATGCTGATGCAGTACGCGTGGACCAGCTCGTCGAGGTGCCGCGGCTCGTACCGCACCCGCTGGCCGTCGAACTCGACCACAAGGTCGCTTTCGTCAACGATGTCGGCCACGAACCCGATGTCGCCGTTGAACACGCCGCGGTCGTAGTCGTTCTTCACCTGCATCACCTTGTCGCCCGCGGAGAACTCGGTGTCGCCGCGCCGCACGAACCGCTTACCCGGATTGAGCGCGGCCTTGAGCAGGGCGTTGAGGTTTCGGGTTCCCAGCACGCCGTTGTGGATGGGCGACACCACCTGGATGCCGGCTGCGGGATCGAACCCGTACCGGGCGGGCAGTCGCTTCACCACCAGGTCCACGAGCGCGGCGCAGCAGCGGTCCGGGTCCTCCTCGTTCACAAAGAAGATGTTCCCCTCCTTCTCGTTGCGCAATGCGGGTACCCGGCCGGCCATGATCTCGTGCGCCGCAATAACAATGCCGCTCTGCGCCGCCTGCCGAAACACCGTGGTGAGCCGCACGTGAGGAAGGGCGGCCGAGGCGATCATGTCGGCGAGCACGGTGCCGGGTCCGATTGACGGAAGCTGGTTCTCGTCCCCCACGAACAGCACCGACGTGCCGGGACGAACTGCCGCAAGCAGGCTCCGCATGAGCATGATGTCGATCATGGAGGTCTCATCGACGATAATCATGTCCGCCTCAACGGGGTTGCTCGCGTCCCGCACAAAACGGTACCCCTGGCCGCCCGGCCGGTATTCGAGCATCCGGTGGATGGTGCTGGCGCGAAGGCCCGCGATGCTTCCCATGCGCTGGGCCGCCCTGCCCGTGGGCGCGGCGAGCGCGACGCGTATGTTGTGCTCACGAAGGAACGACACAATCACTTGCAGCGTGGTGGTCTTTCCAGTGCCGGGCCCGCCCGTGAGCAGGCTCGCACCGTGCAGAAGCGTAGCGGCCACCGCCTGCACCTGCTTCGGGTCCGCGTGCCAGCGGTTCTTCGCCGAGTACGATTCCAGCCACGACGAAACGTATTTACCGTCGTATTTCGCAAGCGGGCCGCGGCGCTCCCCCGCCAGGGACGACAGCAGCGCAGCGACCGCGCATTCCGCTCCGTAAAGATGCGGCAGATAGATGCGGCTCTCGTCGGCAACCAGCACGCCTTCCTTCACCATGTGGTCGAGCGAGAACAGCGTCTTGTCTTCCGGGACTTCGA
>DATFYJ010000297.1:0-5600 GCA_035315105.1 Chitinivibrionales bacterium | reverse complement strand
GGGTTCCAACAGCCATAATACTGTTTTCCGCAACTGGCTTGTCGGCACGACAAAGATCAGTAAGCCCCTGTCCGGACGCGGCGCGGAGCGGACCGACTCAACGTGGTGGGCATGCCAGGCCAACCGGGCATGCAACGTGGACTTTGCAGGACGGTACTACAATATCCTCGGCAATGCGGTGGGATCAACAGACCTGCTGAATGTCACCTCGTACAACAACGGCACCCATAAAATTCCGTCGGTAAGGATGATCATCGCGCCCCAGTATCGTTCCTACGATGCAACCACGTACTGTTACTGCTTCGGCTACAGTGAGGCGAACGACGACGGTACTTCGGGCACCTATCCCGAAGACAGCAAGCTGCCGTACACAACTGCTTTACTGCATGGCAATTATGATTTCACGTCCGATTCCATTGTCTGGGACCCGTCCATCGCCGACCACGCCCTGCCCGCCTCTCTTTACCTTTCGTCAATGCCTGCCTGGTGGTGCGGCGCGCCGTGGCCTCCCATAGGTCCCGACGTTTCCGGCTATGTAAACGACATTCCGGCCAAGCTGCGGTTTGAAGGCGCTCCGTGCGTTGCTGCTGTCATGAGGACAGTCCCGCAGGTTGTGACGAAAAGCGGCCGCGCCGTCTGCATGGTTTACAATGTGCAAGGGAAGCTTATGGCATCTTTTGTGGCAAGCGGTAAATTGACGGCCGCGATCCTGAAGCGGATGACAGGTGCAAATGGCGGCCTGCCTGGAGGAATTTACTTGTGTAGGATGTCTTCTGGGAGTGCGGGAACTTCTGCAATGAAGGTTTTGATACGATAAATCTTAGTTCGTAAGCGCGCTTGCATCGCCAATGGCATATATAATAGATTTCATTATGGAGACCGTAAATGCCCGAAATATCCAGATTCTTGGGAATAATTATCTTTATGCTGTACGACGATCATCGGCCTCCACATTTTCATGCAACATATGGTGAATATGCGATTGAAGTGGAATTGAACACCGGTGTCGTTGAAGGCAAATTCCCGCGTCGTGCACTAAACGCGGTTATTGAATGGTATTCACTTAACAAGGAAATGTTGCTTGAAGACTGGAAATTGGCAGAAGGACATAATTCCTTGAAACCGATTCCTCCACTGGAGTGAGCTATGATTTTCGTAAAGAATGCCTCATATCAAACAGGATACAAAATCTTTGTTGAATTTGACAATGGCGACAAAGGGGTCGTCGATCTTGAAGGCATTTTGTGGGGAGAGGTCTTTGAGCCATTGAAAGAAATCGCCAAGTTCAGAAAATTCAAGGTTTCCGACACGTTTAGGACCATAGTGTGGGAAAACGGCGCGGACATAGCCCCGGAATTCCTTCATGATCATCTGTTTCAATCGGAAAAATCTGCAGCATAGGTCCCGGGTGAGCTTGCGGCAATAGCAAAGCGCCACCCCTTCCCCATGAAACCCCTTTCCTTCTACAAATCCCTTCACGACGCCAAGGCCCGCCGCGAAAGGGGCGTGTTTCTTGTTGAGGGCATTCGCGCCGTCACGCAGATCGCCCAGTCGCATTCCGAAAGCATTATCGAGCTTCTCGTTGAGGAAAAGAAAAGGGCTCCCGCAGAACTTAAATATCCGGTGCGGTTTATCTCCCCGTCGCAGTTCCGCGCGATATGCACTTCGGCTGCGCCGTGCGGCCCTCTCGCGGTCGTCAAGATACCGGGCGGCGCGTACTCCTCCTCGCTTCCGGACGACACGGGCGTGCGTGTGCTCGCGCTCGAAGACGTGCAGGACCCGGGCAACGTGGGCGCGCTCGTGCGCAGCGCCGCGGCGTTCGATTTTTCCGGCGTGCTGCTCAGCGACAAATGCGCCGACCCCTTCGGGCCCAAGGCGGTCCAGGCGTCGGCCGGGTCGGTGCTGTCGGTGTGGGTGCGCAGGACAAAGGAGTTCCACGCCGGAGTGCGCGGGCTTGCCGAAAAGGGGTTTTACTGCATCGCGGCGGATGTGCGCGGGACCGAGACGCTGCATTCCGGCGGATCGCCCAAGTTCGTTTTGATTTTAGGGAATGAGGGAAACGGCATATCCGCCGATGTGCTGGCGTGCAGCCACAGCATCGTGAGGATCCCCATCAACGCCGCCAGGGTCGAGTCGCTCAACGTCGCGGCGAGCGGAGCGGTGTGCATGTACGCGCTGGCAGGCCTTCGCGGGTGACGCGCGGACTGCGGGTCAGTCGGTGCCGCGTTCTCCCTCATCGACCCTGGTTTTTACCTCACCGTACTCGGTTTCCTTGTACGAAATGCCCACCGTCGCCTTATACACGTCGACGATCATATACCCCGACCCCGGGTATTTGTCGCCTATCTTCCAGTTCGGCAGGAGGCGTGCGTTGGTGAAAAAGGGGACACCATTGCGGTAGCCGGACCATCGGGCGTGATAATGGCCGGAAAAATAGGCGAGAACGTTGTGATCGTCAAAGAGCCGGAACAGCTCGATTGAATTGAACACGCCAAAGCGCGGCGATTCGGGATGAAGCGGATAATGGGAAAACACGATGATCGGCGTTGTTGTCGGGACGAATGCGAGCATCTTTTTGAGCCACAGCTTTGTGGACACGAGGACCTCGACCTGCTTCTTGTCGTCGTTTGACAAATCGAGAAATATCAGCACCACGTTCTTGTGAACGACAAGGTAGTCTCCTCGATGTTCTCCGAACACCGCGAAATAGTTTTTCTTTCCCGAGTCGCCCGGCGCCGTGATGTCGCTGTTGCCGATGATCGGGTAGTACGGCTTACCCATTTTGTCAAGGATATCCTTGAGCAGTTTCATCTTTTCGATGTTGCCGTGGTTCGTGAGGTCTCCCGCCACCACCGCGAAATCCCATTGCGGTACGTCGGTTTTCCATTCGTTGATGACCTTCGTGAGCATCACGGCGTCTTTTTCGCCCCGGAAATGGATGTCGTTGGCGAAAATAAAGCGGAACCGCCGCTGGGAGCGCTGCGCCGGAGATTCCGGAAGATTGCAGGATTGCACAAGAAGCAAACTGAGGACAAATGCCATGCCAAAAACAAGGCAACGTCCCCGCATCAGGCCTGCGAACATGTTCTTCCGTTCCATAAAATGCGTTCTCCTATCCCCCCCGTCAATGGTTCTCTAACTGCAACTGCTGCTTTACTTTTGCGTACAACTCCGAGCGCAGGTACGTGCCTCCCCGGAAAGGCAGAGGTCCGTCTGCAAGGGGAACGTTGAGCAGGTTCGTGCCCTTTGTGTGAAGCTTGTAGGGAACGCCGCTGGCGGCAAGCACCGTGGGGGCGACATCGATAAATGAAGCGGCGCATCTGGATTCATAATGCACGCGGGAATCCGGGGTGAGGATGAACATGGGCACGAATTCAAAGAGCTTCCCCTCGGCGTTGTAGGACGCTTTCTTGAACTCGCGGAAAGTCCCGATGGGGGTGTGGTCTCCGTATATGAATATGTAGCAGTTCGGCCGCGCCTTCCGGATAAAGGTGACGAACTTTTCCAATTCCCTGTCCACGTACGCCATTGATTTTAGGTAGGCCATCGCGTGCTTGTCGGACATCGCGTTGAAGCGATTGTCCTTGTAGTAGGGGTTTACAAGCGTGAAAGGCTCGTGGCTGCTCATGGTGATGATGTGGTACAGAAAAGGCTCGTGCTGCGTGCCGAGCTGACCTTCAACGAAATTGAAAACGTCGCCGTCCGGCGCGCCCCAGCTTATTTCCTTGAGTCCCATGCGGGTAAGATCCCAGAACGTCTGGACGCCCATCTTGAATAACGTTTCGTCCCTGTTGTCGAAATGGCCCTGGTTGCCGTGGAAGGCGACAATGCTGTAGTCGTATTTGGCGAGCCGCTTGTACATGGAATTGAGATACCGGTAATTTAGCAACCGCATTGTCGGAAAATCTCCGAGAGGTTCAATGCTGTTGATAACCGAGAACTCGCAGTCGGTGGTGAGGCCCGCCTCATGGTAGCTGAACGCATACGGGAAGTAAATGCTTTTGGCGGTGAGATTGTGAAGAAAAGGCGCCGCATGAACGCCGTGATATACCCGGTGAATGGCATACGCGCCCATTGATTCCAGCTGGATAAGCACGAAATCCGGACGCGGCCCCTCGGTTCCCGGAGAGGACACGCTCGGCCCTGCCCGCAGGCTCAGCGTCTGTGACTTTGTTCTCCCGTAATTCAGGATATCCATGATATTGAACGCAAGAAGTCCGTATTTTTTGACCATGGCGGCGTCGGAGTATTGGGAATTGTCCGGGGCCAGCGTCGGAGAACGTGACAGCGGGTTCCACAGAAAGAGCGCCGCGACCATGATCAGTGCGCCAATCACCAGCGTCGGCTTGAAAAACATACGCTTGTTTGCATTGGAGAACCTCGAATAGACCACAATCATTGCGATGAAAAAAGGCAGGTCGGCGGCAAGGATCCACAGGCGTGAGTCAAGAGGGATATTCGTATATTTCACGAGGTCGATGGCCTCAGACTGCAGTCCTATGAACTGGCTTAACCTCAGAAAGTCGCCGAGGCTGAAATGGTAGATGAGGTTGAGGGCCATGTAGAAGGTCTGAACAAGATAGAACCCGGCAAACCAGAACCACCGACGCGGCCTTGTGAGGAGCACAAAGACGAACGTGAGGGGAAGAATGGCCCTGACAAAATAGAAAACCAGCGTCTGCCAGTCGGATGTTTTGCCGGTGTCGAGGAGAAAGCAGGAAAAGCATGCGGTCTTGAGTGCATTGGCGAAAATAAAAAGGACGAAAACAAGGACCGCGACCCCCGTTGGAGATCCCGCAGCAGTCTGAAGACGGCCGATGAAAGATTGTAATGCGGTTTTGCTGATGAAACGGTTGTGGTTCAAGAATCCTCCAGCCAGTCCTGATGTTTGAAAATAATTCTACCCGTTCGTTTGGCCAACATGCGATTCGGTATGCACAAGAATATTCGCCTTCTCCTCTTGATGATCTTCCGCTGATGCAAAGCCATGAACCGGACGGTTTTGCCCCGTTTGCATTCAGTAGTTATTTATTTTGTGGTATGCACGATCTTTCATTAATTCCCGGCCCCCATGGATCGTGGCTCCTGCTTCCGGGAGCGGGTAAAGGTCGGAGAAATGACTGCTGTGATTATATCATTTTAGGCCGCAAAAAGTCCATTACCCTGGAGTCAAACAAAACGAAATGGACAACGGGACAATCATGATCCGCGAATTTCGTGCACGTCTGAGATCGGACTGGCCGGTTGTAGGCGTGGCTGGGGCAGTTCTGCTTCTCCTTCTTCTTCTTCCCCTTTTCTTTGGCGGACTAAGGGAAGATGGATACTGCACGTACAGGATAATGTGGCTCAATTACCTCGGGCACCGGTTCAAGCTGCCCCTGGAAACCCCCAAGCCTCTGTTCGCTCTGTTGTGCGGCGTCATAGGCCATGGCGCGCTTTATCCCGTGACGTGCGCGCTGTGCGCAGGTATTTGCGCGCTGCTGATGAAAATGTCGCAAAGCCTCGGGGCGAGCGCATGGCAGGGACTTGTCGCGTTCGTTCTGTTTGTTGTCGGCAACACGCTGGTCCTGCCGGAGTTTGTGATGGGGTCGTACTACCCG
>DATFYJ010000296.1:0-8772 GCA_035315105.1 Chitinivibrionales bacterium | reverse complement strand
GCATTTCGGAACCATAAGCAGGGACGACAAAGGCGCCATTACATGGCCCGCATGTCAACCTCCGTCAAAAAGCGCAGACAACGACCTTACTGAACGCCTGCTCGGCCCGCTTGCTCAAGGAGAAAAGCAGATACGGGTTTTCGTGGAGAACCAATGGAAGCCCGCAAAAGCGGAAAAGGCCGCGCATGCCGCGGTTGCGTTCCCTGCTCCATTGCCTGAAATGCCGGAAATAGCCTCCCTCAAGCTGCGCTTGCGAGCCTGCATTCAGACAAGCTACACCCAGCTGAGCAGCAGGGCGACGCGCGGCCGGGACATTGACAGAAGCGAAGAAGAGGAAACGGATACAAAGCGCCCGGCTGCGCAGGCACTCCCCGGCGGCAGGGAAACCGGCGATGCACTGCACCTTGCAATTGAGGAGCTTCTGCGCATGGACGATGTGGGGCCGGTCGTCGGCAATAACGATGCCTTGAGTGATCTGGTCCGGAAATACCTGGAGCGCAACGGCATTCTTAAGAATATTGCGGATAACGCCAACTATGAGGGCTCAAGCGACGCAGACCTGCAGGCACGTCAGGGCGAGGCCATCTCCAGTGCCGCGCAGTACATCCGCGGCGCCTTGACATCGCCGCTTCCGCTTCCCGGTGGTGCGGAAGCAACCATCGCCGGATTGACAAAAAATGACCGCATGCCGGAAATGGAATTCCTGCTCGGCGTGGCGCCGCATTGGGTCCACGGATACATGGACCTCGTGTTCCGCGTCGCAAATAAGGCCGTGAAGCATCCTTGGCGCTACTTTGTGCTCGACTGGAAAAGCGACACCCTCGAGGTTTACAATAATGAAACAATTGGAAACCGCATTGTTGAAATGCACTATGATCTTCAGGCAAAGGTGTACTGCAATGCGATCGACAGATATCTTGCAGGGCTGATCGGAAGCGCCTACGACCCCGCTCGGAACCTCGGCGGCGCGGTGTACGTTTTCCTGAGAAGTTTCGGCGCGCCCGTGTCGGCGGACCTGCGTCACAGCTGGGCGCATGATCCCGCCCCGGATCTTGACGCGGAATTTACCCGGCGGAAAGTAGAAGGCCTTATCGGAAAGAGCGTGGACCATGGAACCGCGTGAGGCACTTGAGGCCTACTTTCTTGACACACGGCAAATGGACCCGCTTGCCACGCGGCAGGCCGAGCTGTTCAGCCGCCGTCTGGTTGCCGACAAGAGTCTCGCAGATGAGGCGCGGATCGTCCTGCTGCTCAATCTTGCTGCGCTTTCGCGCGGCGCCACGCGGCCGCCAAGGACATTTCTTCTCGGACCACTCCAAAAAACCGTGGTCGATCAGCTTGTTGACACATACGAACAGGACCACCCCAATGCGGTCCTCCCCTGGAAAAACGTTCTCACGGACCCCTCTACCATCAACCAGGTTTGCAAATTCCTTGACAACGCAATCCAGACTCCGGAACGCCTCAAGCCCTTGACAGGCAGGGAGCCTGCGGACGATGCCGGAAACTACCCGCTCCTGATCACCGATACCAGGGACAGCGGCCGCACCGGATTTTCCCGTTGCTGGCGCGCGGCAAGCAGGCTTGAAAAGAGACTGCGCGAAATTCTGGAAGAACGATCGTCTTCCGAGCTTCCCGATGACAAGGCTGCCGACATCATCACGAAGGTATTTGAAACCGACTCAATCCTCGAACCGGGCGGCCGATTTCACTTCCGTCAAGTAGTTACCGCAGCGCTTGCGCTCAAAAACCGCTTTCTCGTTGTAGCCGGCGGCCCGGGCACGGGAAAGACCAGCGTGGTGTTCCAGATCCTCCGCTGCCTCGTGCGGGCATTCGACGCGCTGGAGCCTGACCGCATCGTCCTGTGCGCACCGACCGGCCGGGCAAAAGCCCGCCTGGGTGAGAGCATCGACAGGGGAGTTGGATACCTTGAGAAAAAGCCTGCGGCACCCGGCCGCGAGCGCGATCTGGCCCTCAAAGACCTTTCTCGCAAGACCGTGCACAGTCTTCTTTCCGTCAGGCCGGATGGCGGCACAAAGTACGACAGCAGCAATCCGCTTCCCTGCCAGGTGATTGTGGTTGACGAAGCGAGCATGGTCGACGTGCACCTCTTTTCGCTGCTCATCGAAGCAACGGCGCCGGATTGCCGGATCATCCTGCTCGGCGACATGCACCAGCTCCCGTCGGTCGAAGCAGGCGCGGTGCTCGGAGACCTGACCGAGCGTTTTGCAGGGCTTGCCGGCTTCCCCACCCTCTTGCCGGAAACCGCAGTATGGGCGAAGAAAGTCATGGAGGGCGTCCTGGTTGACAAAACAAAGGACGACGAGGCTAACGTTGTTCTGTCCGGCAACGAACCGCAAGAGAAAGCCGGACCGCTTGCAGACCATGCCGTCATTTTGACAACAACATACCGCTTGTCCCCGGCACTCGCGAAGCTCAGTTCGTTTGTCAACCTCGGCGACGCCGACGGCGCGATTAGGCTCATAAGCAACATGGGCGCATCCGGCGCAGCGGAACTTGACACGAGCAAAGGCCTGGGCACCATCAGACAATGGCTGGAACAAGGTTATTCCGCTGAAAAGCTCGCCTGCCTCAGGGCGATACGAGGCATTGACCTTGACGCGGCGCAAAGTCCTGGGGTCGGCGAGGCGCTCGACAACGCCTTTCGTGTGCTTGACGAGTCGCGCATTCTCGTCCTCGCCCATGAGGGCGACCGCGGACGCTTCGCAATCAACATGCTTGCAGACAGGATGCTTCGCCAGCAGCTTGACGATTCGAGCAGTACCGGCTTTTACCACGGCCAGCCCGTGATGGTGAACAGCAACTTTCACACTCTTGACCTGCACAACGGCGACATCGGCGTGGCGGTGCGGGCGAAAAACAACGCAGCAAAAGTCGTCTTCAGGCGCGGAGGCAGGTATCTGGTGCACAGTCTCGACCGCTTGAGCGGCCTTGAGCCCTCCTATGCCATGACCGTGCACAAAGCCCAGGGATCGGAGTTTGATGCAGTCCTTCTTGTCCTTCCGGAATATAAAAGTCCATTGTTGACAAGGCAGATTATTTACACCGCCATCACAAGGGCCAGACAGAAGGTTGTCATACTCGGCTCCGAAGAAATGCTCAGGCTTGCGATAGCAACGAGGGAAGAGAGGCCGGGAGGGATAATGCTTGAGTAAAGTTCAGCATCTATTCACAATTTCAAATTAAGTACTAGAAGAATGAACTTTGGAGGGGGAGGTTTACCCCGTCGGGTACTTCCAAGGGTCGTCCCCCTCGCTCCAGCCCGACGCGCCCATGCCCTCAAATTTTGGCTCTACGCGCCGGTCTTCCGCTACCCCCTCGTAGGTGCACCCCAAGGAGGAGCAGTGGCAGAACCAGACACCTGTGTGGGGGCACCGAGAAGAGTAGTTGAAAAGATGAAATTCAAAGAAAGTGTCCTTATTGAATTTTTGCGGATGCTGACTGGCGTGAGAAGAATTGGTTGACAAAATAGATTTCTGTTGCCGCGCGCCAGGCAGGACCGGAGGGTGAGCTGGAGCGAATTGCCGGCCGACCCCGGCCAAAGGCCATCGGGGCGGTCCGGCAACGAGGCGAATAGCCGAGCCCGGAGGGAGGGCCGCCGCGGCAAAGCCGCGGGGCGCCCAAGCCTTCTTTTATTACTACTGGATTACTAATTTATTTATCTTTTATCAACTTCTCCACATACCCCATCAGCACTTCCACCAGCTTTTCCTCAGGCACTTTTTCCACCATCTTGCCTTTTAAGAATATCTGCCCCTCGTGCTTTCCGCCCGCAATCCCCACGTCGGCGTCGGCGGCCTCGCCCGGGCCGTTCACCACGCACCCCATCACGGCGATTTTAATATTTGCCGTGAGCGGCGACACCATTGCCTCCACCTTTTCCGCGAGCGCCTCGACGTTTATCTGGGTGCGGCCGCAGGTGGGGCACGCAAGGACCGTGGGTCCCTGCGCGAGGCCGAGGGACTTGAGGATCTCGGTCGCCACGCGCACCTCGTTGACAGGATCGGAACAGAGCGATACCCGCAGGGTATCGCCGATGCCTTCGCTCAGCAGAGCGCCGATGCCGACGCTCGAACGTATGGTGCCTGTTTTAAGCGTGCCGGACTCGGTGATGCCGATGTGCTGGGGAACGTTTGTCGCCTGCGAAAGAAGCCGGCATGCCTCGACCGTGGTGAGCACATCACTTGCCTTTATGGAAAGCACGATATCGCTAAAATCAAACGAGTCCATCATTGCAATAAAGCCGAGAGCGCTTTCCACAAGCGCCTCCGGGGTCGGGCCGCCATGCTTTGCAAGAAGCTGTTTTTCAAGCGAACCCGAATTGACGCCGATGCGGAGGGGAATGCGCGCCGCCTTTGCCGCGTCCACCACCTTCTTTACCTTGTCGGCCGAGCCGATATTGCCCGGGTTGATGCGCACCTTGTCCGCGCCTGCCTCAATTGCGGCAATAGCGAGCTCGTGCTGAAAATGGATGTCCGCCACGAGCGGGACCTTCGTCTGCTTCCTGATTTTCGCGAATGCCTCGGCCGCGATCTTGTTGGGAACCGCGATGCGCACGATTTTGCATCCGGCATCGGAGAGTTTCTTGATCTGGGCAAGCGTGGCTTCAACGTCTTCGGTCAGCGTATTGGTCATTGACTGAACGGAAATCGGTGCTCCGCCGCCTATGGTAACGCCGCGGACAAGAACTTGACGGGTTTTCTTACGGGTGATCATGATTGGACAAGGTGTGATGTGAAAAAGCGCCGGTCTTTTGCGCCCCCTCTCTGAGGGGAGAGGGGTGGCCCTGAGCCGGAGTCGAAGGGCCGGGGTGAGGTCACTTGAAATTGTTTGACCTCATCCCCACCCCCTTCTCCTTTCAGAGAAGGGGAGTAGACTGCAAAATTTACATCGCCTGGATCTGCAGCGCCACGCGCAGCCCGGTGAGCCCCGAGACCGCGATGCTGCCCGCCCCGGATTTCAGCTTGAACCCGTCGATGCGCGTGCAGAAGCCGTTGGCGTTGCCCTTGTACTGTATGTCAACCACAAGGAGCCTGCTCTGCATGTCCCAGTTGCGCTCGTGCACGCCGCTCACGTTGGGCACCCATTGCAGCGTCTGGATAAGGTCGTTTTTCAGGCGGAACGTGCTCACGCCGGAAATGGTGAGCGAGAGCATGACGCCGTTGTTCTGCTGGTTCTGCCATTCCTTTATTATCTTGTCAAGAAGATCCTTGATCGCCTTCTGCGAGGCCTTGGCGATCGCCTGCGTGCCGGCCGTGGCCGCGCTGATGTGGACCGCCGCCGCGTGCGACGACGACGCGCCGATCAGCCGGGCGGTCGTGCAGTTGACGGCCCGCAGCGTCACGTCGGCCTGCGCCGAAAACATACCGCCGAGGTTCTGGCTCATCTGGGTCGCCTCCCTGCTCGTCGCGCTGCCCGTGATGATCACCTCAGCGCCGTTCTGCGAGCCGAGTTGCGCGGCGGCCGCAGCGTCTCCCGCAATCGTCGCCATTTTCTCCTGCGAAGCGCGGATGGCCACGCTTGCCTTGGGATCGATAAGCTCGAATTCATAAGGATCCTTGAGGAACTGGAGAATTGCCGTTTCGGCGGATGAGTTGTTGGGTTCGGCCGTGCCCAGGTTGCTTTCCTCTATCACCACCATGGTGCGGGGCTTGTTCATCGACTCAATGAGAATCTGGAACGCAGCAAGGTCCTCACGCATGGCGCTTTTTGAAATCACAGCCTTGATCTTTATTTCATAGTAGCCTTCGGGCGTCTTTCCCTCGGCAATCTTCTCATAGCTTCTCACCGCGCCGATAGTTTTGGTGATCACCTGGTCGCGCTTCACCTGGAAATTCTCGATCTCGGTCTGGGAAAGCAGGATCGTTCCTATTCCCTTCTCGATGGCGTTTCTCTTTGCCGAAAGAAGAGCTTCCTCCGGATTGGCGCCTTGACCGTCTCCCTCCGCGGTAATGATGTCGTCGTCCGCGGCGTACAAAGCGGTCCCGAAAAACAGTGCAATTCCGGCGATTGCAATGGCCAGTTTCCTCATGGCGGTTCCTCCTCCTGTGGTCTTCTTCGAACCGACGGATAGGAATATATATTATCTCAAATATCTTACTTTGAGAGAAATGGAGGAGCAGAATCGGCTTACTCAATACATAATACTTGGTGGGGGAAGTGTCCCCCTGGGGTCACAGCCAACCGGCGCAATGTAGGGGCACATCATGATGTGCACTTGCATTTTGTTTTCGCGCCGGTTGTCTGGATCCACACCCCCTCGTGGGTAGCCCCCAAGTGAGTTGATTTGCGAGAAAGAGACCTCGGCTGCGGGGGCACCGAGAAAAATTGTAGATTGCGGAATGCGGATTTTCGATTGAAAAAGAAGACAAGAACGTTCATTGCAAGCGAATCTCCGAAATCGCGCTGAAAATATTTTTTGCTTTTCAGCCACGTAGTGGCGCAATATTTGTAGCCCGGGGCAACGCCCCGGGAATGCAAAGATAACAACGTAAATTCCCCCTCTCCACCGAGTGGAGAGGGGTGGCCGCAACTGCGGCCGGGGTAAGGCGACGGTCTTGAGAATTCCACTTGGCGCAAGACAGTAGATTGACTGATAAGAATTCCGTTGCCGCGCGTTAGGGGCGACTGGAGGTCCCACTAAAGCGGGATGCCGCCCGGACCCCGCCGGTACCCCGGCATAGGGGCCGTGGCGGCCCGAGGCCGAAGGCCGAGACAGTAAGGAGAACCGACCCCGCGAAGCGGGGGAACGCCCAAATCTTTCTTTTATTAGATACGAACAAGGTATTTTTCCTCGCCTATGATCTCCCTCTCCGGCGTCCGCAAACGGCACGCTCACCAGCTCGTGTTCGACACCCTCAGCGTCTCGTTCAACGACAACGACCGCGTGGCGCTTGTCGGCCGCAACGGCGCGGGCAAGACGTCGCTTCTCCGGCTCATTACCGGCAAGGAGGAACCCGATGCGGGCGAGGTGTCGGTGAGCGCCGGGACTACGGTCGGCTACCTGGCGCAGGAGGTTGAAAGCGTCCGCGACGCCACGCCGCTCGAAATCGTGCTGGAGCCGTTTTCGCACCTGTTGTCCTATGACGAAGTCTATGAGGCCGCCTCGCTCTCGGCGCACAGCAACGACCACCGGCACGTGAAACGGGCGCTTGACAAAATAGACGAGCTGCAGGCGCAGATCGACTTTGTCGACGCGTTTTCGCTCGCCTCGCGCGCCAAGTCGATCATGGCGGGCCTCGGCATCCCCGACGACAAATGGGAACAGCCGGTGCAGAACCTGTCGGGCGGCTACCGCATGCGCGTGATGCTCGCGCGCCTGCTGCTCCTGTCGCCGTCCATGCTCCTGCTCGACGAACCCACCAACCACCTCGACATGGACTCGCTCATCTGGCTCGAATCGTTCCTTCGGCGCTACCGGGGAGGCCTTATCGCGGTGAGCCACGACCGGGATTTCCTCAACCGCAGCACCTCGATAACCGCAGAGCTTCAGGCAGGCGCCATAACCGTTTACAAAGGCCCGTATGACGCGTACATGATATACAAAGAGGAACGTGAACGGTCCGAGCAGAGCACGCGCGCGAACATCGAGCGCCAGATTGCGCAGAAGGAGCGGTTCATCGAGCGGTTCCGCGCAAAGGCGACCAAGGCCTCGCAGGTGCAGTCGCGCATCAGGTTCGTTGAAGAACTCAAGGAACAGCTGCCCGCAGCCGCAGCAGTCCAGAAAACGGTGCGGTTCAGGTTCCCCTCGGCCGCTCAGAGCGGCGGGGTGCCTTTCAAGCTCGAAAACGTGAGCGCCGGCTACGACGGCGTTCCGGTGTTCTCCAACGTATCCCTTACGATCACGCGTGGGGACAAGGTTGCGATTGTCGGTCCCAACGGCGCGGGAAAATCCACCCTGCTCAAGGTGCTCGCCGGGCAGATTACTCCCCTGTCGGGCAGGTTTGTTCCGGGCCACAACATCGATGTAAAATATTTCGGCCAGCACCAGCTCGAGCAGCTCGACATTGACCGCACCCTGTACGAGACCATCCAGCAGGCAAGCGGGTCGGGCGAGCGGACGTTTATCCAGAACGTGCTCGGCGCGTTTCTGTTTTCCGGCGACGACGTGCTCAAGCAAGTGAAGGTGCTTTCCGGAGGGGAAACGTCGCGGCTGGTGCTCGCCACCATCTTGTCGCGTCCGGGAAACGTGCTGGTGCTCGACGAGCCCACCAACCATCTCGACACGCAGTCGGTGGAGATCCTCACGGCAGCGCTCGAGGACTTCGGCGGCACCGTGGTGTTCGTCTCACACAACGAGTACTTTATCTCCCGCATAGCGAACCGGGTCATCGAAATGCGGCCGGGCCTGGTGCGCGATTTTCCCGGCACCATTTCGCAGTACCGGTCGTTTCTGGAGGCCGGGTACATGCAGGCCGATGAGGCCGCAGACAATGGAAAGAAAGCCGCGGACAGCGGCGACGCGTCAAAGCAGGACAGAATCCGAAAGCGCGAGGAACGCAGACAGGTCCAGCGAAAGATCGAGCGTCTCGAAAAGGACATTGCTCTTGCGGAAGGGGAAATGAAGGCAGCGGACGAAGTCCTCAACGATCCGGCGAACGCGAGCAAGTACAGCCTGCTGCACGACACCGCAATGACGTTCGAGACGCTCAAGAAGAATAATGAAAAGCTGGTGATTGAATGGGAAGAATTGCAGGTTAAGCTGGCAAAGTATGAGGAAACGTGAGAATACTTTCCTGGGCAAGAAATATT
>DATFYJ010000295.1:0-4515 GCA_035315105.1 Chitinivibrionales bacterium | reverse complement strand
AGTCCTCGACTCGATAAAGAACGAGCTTGAAAAAGGCAGGCAGAAACTGCGCGAACTTGCCGGCCGGGAAGGCACGGTGGTGGCGCAGCTCGAACAGGTGGAAGAAAACATCGCCACGTCGGAGGCCTATCTTCTCCGGATCGCGGTGAAAATAGATTCGACGTCGCGTTCCGTCGCCGCCCTCGGCGCGAGCCTGGATTCGGCCGACCGGGAGCTTGCGTGGCGCCAGGGCCTCATGAAGAAGCGCCTGCGCGCCATGTACAAGTCGGGCCCCGTGGCAATGACCGGGCTCCTCCTCGCGTCGCGCTCCATTGCCGACATGCTCAACCGCGCCCGGTACTACCGCGAGCTCAACCGCTACGACCGCAGGCTCATGGCTGGCATCGACTCCGTGAGGAAGAGGATCGCCCTTGACAAGTCGGCGCTCGAGCGCGAGGAGAAGCGGCTCACCGCGCTCAAGCGCGACAAGGAGACCGAGCACGGCGCGCTCGTGGCCGAGCAGGCGTCGCACGAAAAGCTCCTTGCGCAGGTACGGTCGCAGAAGGACGCGTATGTCAAGATGATCAGGGAGCTCGAGGCGGCCCAGCGGGAGGTGGAGAACATCGTGGCGACGCTGGAGAAGAGCAGGCGCACCAAACCGCGCTCCGCGTGGGAAAAGAGCATGAACGCCACGTTTGAAAAGGAGAAAGGCTCCCTGCCGTGGCCGGTGGCCGGGAGCGTGGTCGCCGAATTCGGCAGGGTGGTGCACTCGGTGTACAAGACCGTCACCATGAACACGGGCATCGACATCGGCGCCGACAAAGGCGAAGCGGTATACTGCGTCGCATCCGGAAAGGTGGTCTACGTGGGCTGGATGCGGGGACTGGGCAAGCTTGTCATTGTGGACCACGGCGGCTACTACACAACGTACGCCAGGCTCGAAGAGACGCGGGTGTCGAAGGACGAGAAGGTCGCCGCCGGAACCGTGCTCGGCATCGTGGGCGAGCCCAACCCGTTCGATCCGCCCAAGCTCCATTTTGAAATCCGCAAGTCGACCGAGGCAATGGATCCGGCGGAGTGGCTGGGGAAAAGGAAGAAGTGAAAATGGGGCGGAAGATGCCAAAGAAAAGAGAGGAGCTGGGCGTTCCCCTATTATAAAGGCACAAAGTCTTGCGCCTTTATAATAGGGTCGGTCCACCCCTTCGGGTGCTTCCAAGGGTCGTCCCTCCGGGCTCGGCTGTTCGCCTCGTTGCCGGACCGCCCCTAGTCCCGTTCACGCTTCGCGCCCTCCGGGCCGCCTGCGGCGGTGGTCTCCGCGCCTTTGGCGCTCCGGCTCGGGGAGGGGTCGGCCGGCAATCCCGCTACGGCGGGACCACTCCGGTCCACCTAACGCGCGGCAACGGGAATCTATTCTGTCAATTAGTCTTTCTTGCGCCAACCGGTATCCAAACGCGCATACGTAAACGCGTTAACGCGTCTACGAGTAACATCTCAACTCCTCAACTTTTCCGCTAGCGGATAAAGCAGGAACAATCGCGCTACATCAAATAAGTAACTGATGTGGCGGCAATCCCGCTTTGTCTGTATGGTTTGAAGACGGTCAGAGTTGGGTGCAAAACAGCGGGCAGAGTTTCGGTTTTGAACTGTTGCAGTACTTTTTGTTGATTGAATTGATGATCCCCGCGATGGCGTCCTCGGATTCGGTCCGGACCCGTATGGATTTCTTCTGCAGCGTGACCACGGAAACATTCCCCAATGACCCGATCCACTTTATATCATCGTCGGCGAAATTGCTGTTCTCCACGATCTTGAATGTTCTTGTCTGTGAAGTGTGGTTGTAGTACATCGCGTCCTCCGGTACTGTTAAAGGACTTGACCAGCGCAAGGCTGCTACAGCTAACATACATCGTCCCGGCACCCAGAACGCGACCAACAGAAAGATTTGGGCGTTCCCCCAGGCGACTCGCCTGGGGTCGGCCTCCCTTCGGGCTCGGCCATTCGGCCTCGTTGCCAGCCGCCCTATGCCTTACGGCCGGGTCGGCCGGCAATTCGCTCTTGCTCACCCTCCAGTCCACCTAACGCGCGCAATCAGAAATCTGTTTTGTCAATTTACTCTTCTTGCGCCAATCGGCATTCGCAATAAATCGGCAAACAGCTGCTTCGCATCTTCACCTTTTCAACTACTTTTCATGGGTGCCGCCACAATGATGTATGGCCTAGTATCCACCTTGTCAAGGCGGCTACCCAGGAGGGGGTAGCGCAGGACCGGCGCGCAATTGACAATGAGTGACAAATCAACGGCGCGCCGGTCCGGAGCGAGGGGGATGCTTCCCCCTCATGTGTATTCTTTATTTGTAAATTAAGTATCTTATCTAGCCACTACCTCCCTCTTCACCGTCTGATACGCCCCGTCAACCCCGAACCGCACAAAGTAAACCCCTGCCGAGATTCCTGACGACGCTCTCGAATTGGAAAGCATCACCGGATGCCATCCTTCGGTCTGCAATGATGCCGGCACGGTCCTCACCACTTTTCCGTTTGCGGCAACAATCTGCAGCGACACGAGCGCCGGCCGGGAGATGTAGTAACGCAGTACGCCGTTAACGAGTGCGGTCTTGAAGGACGGCAGCGCGGCCGGCACGGCCGGACGCAGCAACGTGCCGGTTGAATATATGGGGTCGCTGACCGGGTACACGGTGAAGGTGGTCGATGAAGCAGGGTGCGGGAGTCCTGCGCAATTCCCCGACACCGTGACCACGCCGGGTGTGAACACAGAGCGGACCGCTATCTTGCACATGCCGCCTTCGAACGTAAGCTCGGGGTCCATGGGCGCATGATAGGTCTTGGGCATGTTCGGATTGACGCGCTGGTCCGAGCCGCCGCGGTAGTTTCCCGG
The DNA here is from genome assembly GCA_035315105.1 of Chitinivibrionales bacterium. Lineage (GTDB taxonomy): Bacteria > Fibrobacterota > Chitinivibrionia > Chitinivibrionales > FEN-1185 > FEN-1185. The sequence continues at coordinate 1,640 of DATFYJ010000295.1, read as the reverse complement.
GCCCGAAACGCTGAACGTGATGTTGTGGCTGTCAAGCGGGCACCAGTTACCGGCGCTGTCGACCACCGTTGCAAGAATGAACGCCGCGTCGGTGCCGTTGGCCCGGATCTCGTAGGTGCCGTTGTCCGGCCGCACCAGCGGCGGCTCCACGGTGAGGACCACGTGGTCCGGAGCGCCCGCGGTTATTTTCTGATCGGAGCACACTACTTTTCCGGTATTGTCAAGACCCTCGGCCCGCAGCGTACCGGCCTGCCAGGCAAGGTCCCAATGGCACTGGAAAGGCATCTGCGTGGCGTTCTGGGTGTGGTCGTTATCCGGGCTCACTCCCGCGGCCGGGTTGGGTTTCTGCACGCCCTGGCTCACGCCGTTGACAAGGAGCCTCACGCTGTCGCAGTTTGAAAAGACATTCACCCTTACGTTCCCGGACCGGTTCCAGTGGTGCGCAATGGCGATTTCCGGGTGCAGCGAATAGGGGGTCCAGCAGACGCGCCATGCGTGATACAGAAATTTCGGGATGCGGTTGAAATCCAGCATGGAGCAGCCGAACGACCGTTCCTTGGTGTTCGGCATGTCCAGAAAATAGCCGTCTTCGCCGGGCGTCTCGGACATGTACCATTGCGCAATCCCGAAGCAGTTGTTTGCCTGGCTCTGCACCCACTCCTGGAGGTAATCGGCGATAAAGGCCATCTCGTAATCGTAGCCCCATCTTGACAAACGGCCATAGTTGCTCCAGTCCTCGGAGCCCCAGGCGGGGTTGTTGGGGAAGGTGTGCTTCACGCCGATTTCGCAGCCCGTGGCAGTGCAGCCGAGTATGTATCCGTTGGCCGGGCTCGGCGTGCGGTCCGCCTGGACCCGCGTATGGATGGAGTCCCATTGGTTCGCAAAACCCTGGCATTGCTGGGCAAGCCCGGTGTTGATGGGCCCGTTGCTCACTTCCCAGGCAAGCACCGAGGGGTGGTTCCTGTCGCGGATGATCATTTCGCGGTGGATTTCGGCCTTGAGCGCAGCGTTGCAGCCGCCGCACGCGCCCTCGTGCTCGCCGCTCGGCTGCACGAGCGCGATGCCGTAGGCATCGCATGCCGCAACAAACTCAGGGCTGCACGGCGAATGGCCCGGCCTCCATAAGTTGCCGCCGCATCCGGCAAGGATCTTGGCGTCGCGCCACTGCTGCTCCTCGGGCACGGCCGTACCAAGCGCAGGGTAATCGTAGCGGGCCGAAGCGCCCCAGAGGAAATGCTGGTGTGCGTTGTAGTAGGGGAAGCTTGGGTCCCACGTGAGCACGCGGATTCCCAGCGGGCTTTGGAACACGTCGACCGTTGTTCCGCCGACCTTTACAATATGGTAAACCTTGTACATGTAGGGGCCGCCGTACACGCTGTTGTTCGGGTACCACAGGTGCGGGCTGGCGATGTCGCCGGTCTGGGCGAACGCGGACGCCGAGCCCGCGGCTATGGTCTGCGTTCCGGAGAGCGTGAGCACCACGTTGTTGTTCGCATCCACCACTTTGGTGGTGAGCGAAACGTCCGCGGACGCCGCCCCGTCGTTGCGCACGTTGGTCTGAATGAACACCGTGGCCGATGCATCGGTGGCGGTCACCGCGGCGCAGTAGGTTCCCCACTGGCTGAGCGTCGAATACAGGT
>DATFYJ010000294.1:0-3758 GCA_035315105.1 Chitinivibrionales bacterium | reverse complement strand
TTCTTAAAGGTGTTTCACGCAAATCCTCTGCCGATGTCGATTACGTCGCTGCCCGACGGCAAATACCTTGATGTCAACAAGGAATTCGAGCGCGTTTCGGGATGGTCGGCCAAGGAGGCCATCGGCAGGACCACGGCCGATCTGAACATGTGGGTCTATCCCGAAGATTTTCCCCTGCTGTCGGGGCGGCTTGCAAAGGAGAATTCCGCCCGCGGGGTCGAACTTTCATTGCGGACAAGAGCGGGTGAGGTTCTTACCATGCTGTGGTCCGCCGAGGTCACGGCCCTTGGCGGCAGGCGCTGCATCATCACCTCGGCGTATGATATCACCGACCGGAAAAGCATGGAAAACGACCTGCGCGAAAGCGAGGAAAAATTCCGGACCGTTATTGAACAGAACCTCGAAGGAATTGCCCTGATTGACGAGAAAGGAATCATCATTGAATGGAACCAAGCACTTGCATGCATCACCGGCGTTGATACCAGCACGGCAATCGGAAAAACGCTCTGGGACTTGCAGGAGACGATGAGACTCCCGGATCACCGGACTCCTGAATGGCTTGAAAGGGACAAAGCTGCAATCCTCAATGCCCTGCGGCATGCGGATTCGTCTTTTCTGGGCAAACTCATCGAGGCCGTTATTTACAGACCGGACGGCACCCCTGTCAATATTCAGCAGATTATTTTCCCCATAAAAACCACAATAGGAATCAGGCTCGGCTCTCTCACCCGCGACATCACCGTGCAGAAAGCGTCGCAGAAAGCGCTCAAGCAGAGCGAGGAACTGTACCGTGCGCTCATAGAGACAACCGGCACAGGGTATGTCGTGATCGACGATTCCGGCCGTGTGCTGGACGCGAACATGGAATACGTCCGGCTTGCGGGCCACGGCGATCTTAAGGACATACGCGGCAGGACCGTGTTCGATTGGACAGCTTCCTACCACAAAGAGAAAAACCGCAGGGCCGTGAAGCAATGCGCGCAAGACGGGAGCATCAGGAATTTTGAAGTTGACTATATTGACAAAAACGGCAAGATCACGCCGATCGAAATCAACGCGACCGTGGCAAAAATCGACGGGGCCCAACGGATCCTCACCCTGTGCCGCGACATCACCGAACGCAAAAGGTCTGAGCAATCACTGCGAGCAAGCGAGGAGAGATACAGATTGCTTCACGAATATGCGCCGGTCGGGATTTTGTTGGTGAATCGGTCAGGGCAGATTCTTCAAGTGAATTCCGCGGTCCTTCAAATTCTCGGATCACCATCTGCCGAGGCGACAAAGGCAGTAAATTTTTTGACATTTCCGTTGCTCCTCAAGGCCGGGATCTCAGCCGCCTTCCAGCGTTGTATTGAAACAGGCCAGGTTGTCTTAGGCGAATATCCCTATACTACCAAATGGGGAAAATCCCTTCAGATGTTATTGCGATTGGTCCCCATTTTTGATGATCACCATCAGGTGAATCTGGTCCATGTTATCGCCGAGGATATTACCGAACGCAACAAGATGATTGCCGGGCTGCAGAATGCCGAAAAACTCGAATCGCTCGGCATCCTCGCCGGCGGCATCGCGCACGACTTCAACAACCTGCTCACCGGCATCTTCGGCTTCATCGACGTGGCAAGGCTGTACAACACATCGGGCGCGGCCGACAAGGTATCGGTGAACCTCACCAAGGCCCTCGACGTTTTCAACCGGGCGCGCGCGCTCACGCAGCAACTGCTCACCTTCTCGAAAGGCGGGCTGCCGGTCAAAAAGGTCCTCGCCCTTCCCCAGCTCCTGACAAACACGACCAACTTCGTTCTGAGCGGGTCAATGGTTGGCGCGCGCTTCACCTTTTCCGAGGATCTGTGGCCCTGCGAAGTCGACGAAAACCAGATCGGGCAGGTAATCGACAACATCGTCATCAACGCGCGGCAGGCCATGCCCACGGGCGGCGCGCTCGTGATCACGGCCGAGAACATGCCGCAAGGCAGCCAGGTCCCCGCTCCCCTTGTGCCGGGTGATTACGTCAAGATATCGATACGGGATTCCGGCACGGGCATCTCCAAAGAGCACCTGTCGCGCATTTTCGACCCGTTCTTTACCACCAAGCAAGAAGGAAGCGGGCTCGGCCTTGCCACGGCCTACTCGATCATCAGAAAGCACGAAGGCATCATTGAAGCGGAATCCGAACTCGGCACCGGCGCCACGTTCCATATATATCTTCCCGCGCTTCCGTCCGCTGTGACCGATACGCCCTCCGCGGGAACAAAGAAACATCGCGGCGAGGGCGCCGTTCTTGTCATGGACGATGAGGACTTCGTGAGGGACGTGGCGGTGGAGCTATTGAAGACCATGGGATATTCGGTTGACACTGCGGCAAGCGGCGCCGAGGCGATCGAAAAATACCGCGCTGCGCGTGCGTCGCCCTCACCCTACCGGTTCTGCATCCTCGACCTCACGGTCCCGAACGGCATGGGCGGAAAGGACGCGGTGCAGGAGCTGCTCATAATCGATCCTTCCGTTATCGCCGTCGCGGCAAGCGGCTATTCGCAGGACCCGGTGATAACCGACCCGCAGGCGTTCGGGTTCAGGGACAAGATAAGGAAGCCGTTTACAAAAGAGGAACTCGGGGAAGTGTTGGAGAGGGTGACAGGCGGGGTAATTTCCTAGGCGAGCGTTGATAAGAACCCATGCTCGTCTCAGACACCGAAAACCATTTTGTGAGGAACCTAACCATGCTCACCCTCACCGCCGAACAAACCGCCCAGTACCTCCAGAGAAGCTACACCGCGGTCGACGGTCTGTGGTTCATGAAAGCGGAGGACGCGCACGGGTTCGACTCAGCGCTTGACATAGACGAGAAGGTCTGGCGAGTGATGCCCAAGATCCAGGCGCGTGCGCTCAAGGCGTTCTGCGGAAAAAGCAGCGGGCTTGACGCGCTCATCGACTGCTTTGAAACCAAGCTGTCCATCGACGGTTTCGAGTTTTCGTCCACGAAGTCCGCGCACGCTGTGGATATTACCCTTACAAAATGCCCGTGGTACGATAAACTAGTGAAATCGAAACGCACACACCTGGCGGAAAAAATCGGGACCAAGGTCTGCACCGCCGAGTATTCGGGATGGGCGGCGGAATTCGGATGCACGTTTTCGTTTGAGGGAAAAGACAGGATCTGCCGCGGCTGCGATAGGTGCGGACTGAAATTCTCGGCGGTTAAGGACGTGCAGGACTCAAAAGGCTGATCAAGCTCAACGATCATCCTCCGGAACGGTTCTTCATTTCTTCACACCCTTCAGGTATCCGTCAATCGCCTTTGCCGCCTCTCTTCCGTGATAAATCGCGCGTACCACGAGCGATGCACCGATGTCCGCATCGCCGGCGGCGAACACACCGTCAACCGACGTGGCATAATTGCTGGTTTGGATATTTCCGCGCGGATCGTAGGCGACCTTGAAGTCGTCGAGCAGCTTGTTGTGCGCCACGTGGAGAAACCCCATCGCAAGCAGAACAAGATCCACGTCGAGCGAGAACTCGCTGCCGGCAATTTCCTTCATCATTGGCGGCTTGCCCGCCTGCGGCGCACCCCATTCAACCTTCACGCAGCGGATCTGCCTGACGCCCGTGCCGTCGCCGCTAAATTGCTTTGTGAGAATCCCCCACTGCCGCTCGCAGCCCTCCTCGTGCGACGTAGACGTGCGCAAGATTTGCGGCCAGGCGGGCCACTCCGGATTGCTGTCCTCGGTCCATTCGCGCGGCCGTGGCAGAATTTCGAA
>DATFYJ010000293.1:0-3792 GCA_035315105.1 Chitinivibrionales bacterium | reverse complement strand
TCGCGCAGTCGACCAGCGCGCCGTAGTCGGTCTGTATCTGTTTCGGTTTCTTGAATGTCAAGTCTCTGATCTCGGACAGCATCTTCCTCTGCCGGGCGGCGTCCCAGCCCAGCGCCGCGCCGATGCGGGGCATGTCCGCGGCGCACTGCGCCGCGATCTTGGGCTTCACGTTGCGGCCCCACTTCACCATGCGCGCAAGGTACACGCATTGCGCATCAGTCAAGTCCTTCGGGTCCCTCTCGAACAGCGCCCGGCCGATGTCCCTGCAGCCGATGAGGCCGTTGTCGCTCGTGATGCAGTGGTTGAGGTACACTTCGATGATGTCCTGCGGCCGGTAGGTCTTGCGCAGGGCATTGGCGAGCCGCATTTCCCTGAGCTTTCGGTCCATGGTCCTGGACACGCGCCGCTGCCCGCTCTCGTCGACGTCGGAAATAAACAGCTTGGCGACCTGCTGCGTGATGGTCGAGGTGCCGCGCGGCGGTTTGAGCCTCAGGGAAAGGGCACTGTGAAGGACCCCGAGCGCCGCCGACCGAACGATGCTGCCGTATTCGACGCCCGTGTTGTTCTTCCAGAAATTCGCGTCCTCGGCCGCGACGAGCGCCTTGACAAGCGTGGACGGGAACTCGGCGAACCGGGCCCTGGTGTGGTTCGTGCGAATGCGTGCGATGTCGCGGTCGGCGCGGTCGGCGATGCGTATCTCGTTCGCGTAGTTCTGCACCGCGTTGAGCCGCGCGATAATCGACAGGGACGGATAATCGTTGACAAGCACGCCGTCAACGATGCGGGCGCTGTCTCTTTTCCCCGCGGTGTCGGCGCCGAGGACCGCGCCCGCCTCGCGCTGCATGGCCTCGTCCTTGAGAATGTCCTGCCATGCCGCGCCGAACTTTGTGGAAAGGAGGCCGCGTTTTTCCAGGTCCACGAGCTTGGCGCCCCATTGGTCGAAATACCGGTTTAAGGCGTATTGCCCGACAAGGTACGCGGGATAGACGGCGGCGAGCACAAGCGCGGTAAGGCAGGCGGCAAGGATCAGCAGCTTCTTGACAAAAGGGTTGTTTGACTTCCGCGAAGGTCGTTTTTTTGTGGGCATGGGGGCCGCAGGGGAACGGATAACACCGCGACAAACGTGTTTGTGTGTTGCGTGAAAAATACCTTCCGCAGGGATTTTCCTGCCACTGGAATGTATTTTTCAATGCAATGAATTCTCCTCCAAGGCGGGCCATGGATAAACGTTTCGCTCTCCGGCTGCTTGCGGCCATGTTGCTCTGTATATCGTGCGGCAAGCCTGTCTTGCGGCAGCAGGAAACCATCCAGAAAGGCCACGATATCGTAAGGACCGAAAAGGGCGACACGGTGGGGTATGTCGTCTCCTTTCACGATTCCGCGGACAGGAAGAGGTTCGCGCTGTCATTTGAAAAGCTCCTGAACGAATATCCGTTCCGGCGCGATACCCTGGTACAGAACCGCTATTTCCATCTGGATCTTGCTTCGGCCGTCCGGCCCGGCGCCGAGACAAAACCGGCGCCGGTTGAGACGCTTTTTATGAGGGAAGCGCCGCTCGTTCCCGGCCTTCCGGAAAAAACAACGGCCAAGCCGGGCGGCAGCGTTACGTTCTATTCGCAGCGCGCGTTCCTCGACGGAAAGCTCTCCGAGCTGGTCGAATGCCGCCCCTTTAGCGAAAGCGGCTGTGCCGGCGGCGAACACAGAACCGCCGGCTATCTCCAGGTGAAGAACGTATCGGACCGGGAGATAACCCTGGTCCTCACCGACAGGGCGGAAAATGCGTCGGGAAAGCACCGGACTTCGTTCGACCTCGTAAACGCCTGGACCACGTATGTGAAGGCCCATCCCGCTGAAGGCCTGGCGCTTTTCTGCAATGTCAAGGGACTCGGCGGGCTTGTCCGCGGCCAGGAGGCGGTTATCGCCGGGTTTGTGGTGACCGACGACAGGACCGTGGTGCTCAAATTCGATCCGCCCGACCCCAAAGGCCTCGCGCGGCTGTGCACGCCGCGGATCATGCCCGCCTCCCTCGCCATGGGTCCGTACGCGGTGAAAAGTGAGGCAGGCGGGGCGGCCGCGCTCGTTCCGAACCCGCACTTTCCGGGGGAGAAGCCTTATCTTTCGTCCTGCACCGTGCGGCTCGGCGGCGATGCCAACCCCGTGCTGTCATTTTCGCTCAACAGGTACGACGCGGTCATGCTGCATTCGGCCAAGGACCTCGACTTCGCGCGGCACAAGGCGCCCGAACAGTCGGTCCTCGCCGTGTTCTCGGAAGACCGGTACTTCATTTCGTGCAACCTTGACAACCCGGCAGCGCGGCAGGCCGTAAGAAACGCAATCAACCCCCGCGAGATCCTTGCGAACTTCGTCAAGGCGGAAGGGACCGTGCTCTTTACGCTCGAAACCGACAACACCGTTTCTGCGCCGCCAGTCGCAGGCGACAAGGGACAGGTACCTGCGGCGGCGGCGCAGCAGATACCGGTGCTTTACAGATCAGACGACCCGGTATCGGCCATCATCGCCGAAAAGGTGGTTGCCGACCTCACCAGGAGCGGGCTGTCGGCCGCTCTCAAGGCCTCAGCGCAGAAGGAATACGAAGTATCGCTTGTCAGGCGCGACTACGGACTGGCCGTCGGATGGGTCCCCTCGAGCGTCGTTTCCGACGAAAGCGAAAAGCTGCGGCTTGCCACCATGTGGTTTTCCGGCGCGGTTGACGAAAGCGGCCGGATCGCCGATAACAGGGAATTGCCGCTGTTTTCGGTAAAGGAATATCTGCTGTGCAGAAAGAAAATCGGATTTGCCGGTGATGTTGTGCAGGGTGTGTTTGTTACTGATTAAATAAAGACAACGAAAACAATTGGGCGTTGCCTTCGCTTCGCTCGGCCGGTCTCCCTGCGGGCTCGGCCGTTCGGCCTCGTTGCCGGACGGCCCTAATCGCCTTCGGCGAGGGTCGGCCGGCAATTCGCTCTAGCTCACCCTCCGGTCCACCTAACGCGCGGCGTTTGAAATCTATTCAGTCAAGTAATTCTTCTCGCGCCAATCGGGCATCCACAGCCAATCAGTCAATGCTTCTTCTTTTCCACGGCTCTCCACGGGTGCCCCCCAACCGAAGTTTGGTTCTGGCAACTACTCCATCTTGGGGGCCACCCAGAAGGGGGTAGCGGAGGACCGGTCGCATGTGGAGCGGAATACGATTTGTAAATTATTGCGACCGGTCCGCAGCGAGGGGGATACCTCCCCCACCCAAGTTATAATCAAAGTATATCACTGACTCCTCCATTCCCGCCACGTCGTATATTTTAAAAGATTTAAGCCACCCGAACCCAGGACGAGCCGCATGGTATCCTTTTCCCGATCAGCATCGATTCTCGCCTCAATAGCAATTGTCGTTTCCACAGGCGTCGCTCTTGGCCAGAATTCCTCCGGCCCCCGCACGCTCCGCCTCACGTTCTTCGGCTCAAGCACCTGCGGCGAATGCGCGGAAATCAAGACCCAGCTGCTCAAGCCCCTCGAGCACAAGCATGTAGGAAAGCTCAGCGTCACCTACCGTGACATCGAGGTCGACAAGGACCTCGCTCTGCTCACTGCCATGGAAAAGGGCTACCACGTAAAGACGACCGCGCCGCAGGAGCTATTCTTTCCGGACACCGTGCTTGTCGGATACGACAACATCATGAAAACCGGCAAACAGCTCATCGAAACCTACCTTTCTCATCCTGAAAAATGGGTTTACGCCCACGCCTACGGCGACAGCACCATCGACACCATCAGCGCCGCGACCATGATACGCGACAG
>DATFYJ010000292.1:0-3316 GCA_035315105.1 Chitinivibrionales bacterium | reverse complement strand
TACCCGTACAAGAATTCCGCGGAACTGGTCGCGGACGTCAACGCCGCAATCCATCGCGCAGATTTCATGCACATGCCAGTGGTTGTCGTAGAGCAGGAATTGAGCGGCGTTCTGGGGACGCTGTGGTCGAAGATGTTCCTCGGCAGCCGTCTGATGAGAGGAACCCCCGGCGCAAAAACCGATGCCAGGGTGGTCGCCCCGATGGCGATAACGTTTTCCAAACCCAAGGGCGATGCGTTCGCAAACCCGGACCTGGACCGCTGCCTGCGGATCAACAGGATCAACGAACTGTACATCGCGGGCGTTGACGCGGAATTCTGCGTCATGCTTACCGCCCGGGGCGCGGTTAATAGAGGGTACAAGGTCACCGTCATAAAGGACGGCACCGGATTGATGAATGATAAGAAATGGGATGAGGTAATATTCAAGTGCAAGAAATACGGGATCGCTATGATCGCCCGTCTACCCGAGCCCTATTGATGAAATCCGACACCATTTCTCGCCTGCCGTCAACTGTCAACTGTTAACTGTCAACTTTCTTTTCAACTATTCAACTTCTCAACTTTTGTATTGCCTTGTAAATATTCCTCTCAATGTCGCCGGCGATCATGGAATACTCGCCCAGTTCCTGCGCAGCCGCATCGCCGGCCTTTGCATGAAGGTATGCGCCAAGGATGGCTGCATCGGTCACCGTGCAGCCCTGCGCCACGAGCGAGGAAGCCATGCCGCTCAGCACGTCGCCCGATCCCGCGGTCGCCATGCCGGAATTGCCGTACGGCGAGAGGAAGACGGCGCCGTCCGGCCCGGCGACAACGGTCGGGTTTCCTTTGTAAAGAATCGTCATTGAGAACTCGGCCGCCTTCTTCCTGAGTTCCTCGACGGTCTCAACCGGGCTTTTCGGCATTTCCGCAAACAGCCGCGCCCATTCGCCCGCGTGCGGGGTGATGAGCAGCGGCGCGGCGCGTGACGCAAGCTCGCCCCTCTTGCCCTTGAACGCATTGATTCCGTCCGCGTCCAGCACCACGGGCACCGGGCTCTTGGTCACCATCCTGCGCACCAGGGCCGACGTTTCATCGTCGTGGGAAAGACCGGGCCCGATGCACAGCGCTTGGCAGGTCGCGGCCTTGGAAAGCAGCCATTCCGATGCGGAAAGCGCTGCGCTTCCGGACTTGGTCTCCGGCAACGGGTGGAGCACGACCTCGGTGAGCTTTGCGCCAAGCACCGGGACCGCGCTTGCGGGCGACGCAAGGTGCACCATGCCGCAGCCGGTGCGGAGCGCAGAGACCGACGCAAGCGCGGCGGAGCCGGTCATGCCCGCCGAGCCGGCAAGCATGAGCACCACGCCGTGGTCGAACTTGGAGCCTCCGGGCTTGCGCGCCGGCAGCATTTTCATGAGGTCGTCAACCTCGGGAAGAAACAGATGCGACGAGTTCTTCTCAACAATTTCCAGCGGATATCCGAGAGGCTTGACACGAAGCGAACCGACGAACAATTTCCCGGGAAAAAAATATTGCCCTATTTTCGGAAAGCCCATGGCAACGGTGACCGTCGCCCTCACGCACGGCGTTCCGGGTGTGCCGAGATCGTTGTCCAGTCCCGACGGCGTGTCCGCCGAAAGCACCGGCACCTGCGCGGCGTTGACCGCTTCGATGACTTCGGCGAAAATGCCGCGGGGGTCGCCCTTGACGCCCGTGCCGAGCATCGCGTCGATGATGAGGCTGCACGAGTGCAAATTGCCAAGGTCGTCTACGTCGTCGAGGAACAGGAAATTGCCTTCGCGGCCTGCGTAAGCATCGTAGGCGACCCTGGCCTCGCCGGACAGGTCGTCCGGTTGACAAAGTCCAAAGCACATCACCTTGTAGCCCGCTTCGAGGAGCAGCCTGGCCGCCGCGAACCCGTCGCCGCCGTTGTTCCCGCCGCCGCACACCACGGCGATGTCGCCGCTGCGGGGGGTGGTCACGAGCCTTCGCGCTTCGTCGAACAGGCCCGCGCCCGCCTCGGTCATCAGCGAGTACCCGGCGGCCGTGTTCCCGCCTATTGCTGCTTTGTCAATTTTCCGCATTTGGGCGGTGGTGAGGATTGGGATCACATAAAATCCTTTGTATTTTTGTGTTTCCAGATAATGTTTGTACACAATAATATAGTATGAGTCGAAGTCAATACACACAAGATGGGCGTTCCCTTTGGTAGAGACGTATAGCCCTACGTCTCTACCAAAGGGCGGCCCTCGCTCCGGTCTCGGCCTCCGGCCTCGGACGGCCTGCCATTAAAGCCCTCCGGGCCATGGTCAGGCCGCACCGCGCTCCAGCGCGGCCTCCGTTCCGGCCTAACGCGGCGCAGATGCCAATCGCCGATTTCATTAAAGATGAACGTGAAAGATAGATCCACATTATCTCCGCCGCGGAGCGGCGCTCCAATGTGGTTGCGTTGCGAAGGGGCGACGACTCGCGAGCGTCAAGCGAGCGACCTTGGCGCGCCCCTTCGCAGGAGGGGGTGTGGGTGCAGATCACCGCCGCTCCCATGGATACTTTCTGCTGAAAACTCGGGGAGCGGCGGAAGCTGCACCCAGGGGGAACCGCGCCAGCGGCGCCCCCGCCAAGTATTATCTTTTGGATTATATTTATGCACCGCTTATTTATAGCCATAGATTTCCCCGACGACGTGAGGGAATCGCTTGCCAACATGTGCTTCGGCGTGCCCGGGGCGAAATGGGTCTCAAAGGATCAGCTGCACCTCACGCTCAGGTTCATCGGCGACGCCGACGAGAATTTATTCGCTGACATCGCGGCCATGTTGCACGATGTCAACGCATCTTGCTTTTCGCTCACGCTCCGGGGCGTGGGATACTTCCCGCCGAGAAGAAAGCCGAACGTTTTGTGGGTGGGCATCGAACCGTGCGAGCCGCTTGTTGCGCTGCGCGATTCGATAGAGAAACTCATGGCGGAACTCGGCCTGGAACCGGAGGAACGCAAATACCACCCGCACCTGACGCTTGCGAGGCTGCGGCCCGAGGCGCCGCTTGCAAAGATCACGGGGTTCCTGTCGGCGCACAACCTGTTTTCCGCCGAGAATGTGCCGGCAAACGAGTTCCACCTGTACTCGAGCGTGCTTGCACCCGCGGGCGCGGTGCATACGATTGAGGAATCGTACAGCCTAATCTAGTTGGCAGTTGACGGTTGACAGTTGACGGCGGCGAAGTTATTGATAGATGGTTGATGGGTTAAGGTGCGAACGCGTTGAAAGGTTAATGGGTTGATGAGTCTATGAGTTGGTGCGGAAACTGAGCAATCTGCATTTATTCTGTAGGGGACCTCTA
>DATFYJ010000291.1:0-7115 GCA_035315105.1 Chitinivibrionales bacterium | reverse complement strand
GGCGTACTTGCTGATGGCGTTCATTTCCGCAAAGTCAAGCCGCCGGTCCACGTCGGCCGCACTAAATTCCGGCACCAGTCCGGCCCGCTTCGACGCGGCGCCGGGGTGACTCACGCGGTCCGCCAGCCCGATGCCCACCTCAGCCCGGCGCAGTCGTTCGAGCGTTTTTTCGACCCCAAGCCCGAGCGAGGTCACCGTGCCCGCTCCGGTGATCACCACGCGGCTGAGGTCTCGTTTCCGGGGCGGAAGCGGCAAATCCCACCGGGTGATACACGCGGCGGCGTTGTTGCCGCCGAACGCGTAATTCGCGGAAAGAAAGGCGCTGTACCGGGCGGGGCGTGCGGTATTGGGAACATAGTCGAGCGTGCAGCCGGGCCGGGGCGAGGAGAAATTGAGCGTTGGCGGGATGAACCCGTCGTTCATCGCGAGGAGGTTGCAGGTGGCCTCAAGGATACCGGTGGTGCCCATGCAATGGCCGAAAAACGACTTTGTTGACGTAACAGGAATCTGCGCCGTGCCGCAGAACCTGGCAATGCCTTTTGACTCGGCGCGGTCGTTGGCTTCGGTGCCGGTGCCGTGCGCGTTGATGCAGCCGATGTCGGAAAGCGCAATGCCCGCGTCGGCGAGCGCGCCCGCAAGCGTCTTGCTCACGCCGTCGCCGCGCGGGTCGGGTGACGTGGGGTGGTAGGCGTCAGAGGCGAGCGCATGCCCCGCCACCTTCCCGTAGATGCGCGCGTGCCTGAGCAGGGCCTGCTCCAGGTCTTCGAGCACCCAGAACACCGATGCTTCCCCTATGTTAAGGCCCACCGGCAAAGAAAACGGCGCCGTTTGCCCCGGAGCCACCGCCTTGAGTCCGTTGAACCCGCTCACGTTCGCCACGCACAGCGAGTCGGATCCCCCGACCACCACGGTGGAGAACAGCCCGAGGTTGACAAGCGAGGCGGCGAGCCCGATGGCGCCGGTGGTCGAGGAACAGGCAGTGGTCACGATCCATATCTCGCCGCCGATCCCCAGCGCCCGCGACAGGGCCTTGCCGAACCCGTAGTACTGGGCCTGCAGGTTCATCTTCTCGTCGAATACCCTGGTTCCCCTGCCGTGAAGCCACTTGTATTCCTCTTCGGCCGACCGGAGCCCGCCGTTGCAGGTGCCGAGCACTAGCGCGATGTCGCGCCTCGCCTGCCCCGCTTTCCACGAATAGCCCGCATCGGCGAGCGCGGCGCGCGCCGACGCCACCGCGTACAGAAGGTACCCGTCGTCGTATTCGGCAATTTCGTCTTTGTCAAGATGCGCGTCCGGGTCGAACCCCTTTATCTCGCCGCCCAGGTTCGTGCGGAAATGGCTCGCATCAAACTGCGTGATCGGCGTGAGTCCGTGCCTTCCCACCTTGAGCGCCCCGAGAATAGCCTCAATGCCGTTGCCGATGGGACTCAGCGCGCCGATGCCGGTGATCACGGCCTGGCCCCGCACGCCCTGGCGCGTTAGCGGCTTGCCCACCACCTTGCGGCCGTCCTTGAATGTAGACGGCTCAAGGCTTGCCGTATGCGAATCCTTCTGGCGCCTGAAAAAGGCATTCCATATCCCGATGAATTCCCGGTACAGTTCGTCCTGTGTCATGTTGAGGGACCTAAACACCACATGCGCGCCGTTGTAGTGCGACCAGTTCTTGTCAATGATGCGGTTCTGGCGTTCAAGCCTGTCCCAGTGCACCGAGCCGGGGTACGGGGTAAAGAGAAAGAATTCCGACGTGTGGATGTTCGCCTTGTCAAAAAGCTCGACCACCCTGTCGCCGACTCCCTTTTCGTCCCAGTCGCGGCCAACGGCGCACGAGCCGAAAAACCTTATGTCGTGGTCGTTCAGTTTCTTGACAAGATCGAAAAGCATCCGCCGCTCTTTGGCCTCCCCCGCGAGCGCGCGTATCGACACCGGGTCGACGTTGAGCGTGCAGTAGAAATTCTTGACGCCCGCACGGGCCATGAGACCCAGGAACTCTTCGTCGGTGTTGAGCGCCATGGTGGAGGACACGAAATATTTCTTCCCGAGCGGGACAAGCGCGGCAAGCAGGCTGCGGGCGTATTCAGCCATTTTTCGCTGTGTAAAGAACAGCGTGTCGTCGGCAAGGTAGACGTTCTCGTACTTGAGCTGGCGTATCTCCTCAACCACTTTGTCAATCGGCCTGAACCGTATCCTGCTCCCCATGTGCGCGGGAATGGCGCACATGGCGCAGTTGTAGGAGCAGCCGCGCGTGAGCTGGACAAGGTCTTCGTCCCAGTCGTAGTAGTCCTTTTTGTAAAAAAGGTCGCGCCTCGGGATCTTCATATTCGCCATGTTGAAGGAGCAGCCGCCCTTGTAGATCCTCTTGAGGCTTCCGGCCTTCAGGTCTTCAAGAATAAGGGACCACGTGGGTTCGCCCTCGCCGAGGTTCACGCTGTCGGCGTGCTGGAGGCACTCTTCGTGCATGAAGGAGGGGAAAAACCCGCCCATGATCACCTTGGTGCCGCGGCTGCGGAACCCGTCCCCTATTTCGAACGCCCGCGTCGCCTGCGGGGTGAAGCAGTTGATGGCCACGAGATCGGCGGCGGCGGAAAAATCGACCGGATCGCCGGCATTGTCGTCGACAAGCTCCACCTCGAATTCCGGCGGCGTCAACGATGCGAGGATGGGGATGCCCAGCGACGGCGGCGTGGTGAAATCGCCCAGGAAATAGTCGACAAGCCCCTGGTCGAGCTCCGGGTTGTTCGAGAGGAATTTTTCAAACCGGGGATAGATAAAGGTGATTTTCACGGGATTGGCACTAAAAATAACCCATGGAGTATTGATAGAAGACATGAAAAAGCACCTGTTGGCGGGGGAAGTACAGTTATAAAATTCAGAAGAAGATCTGGGCGCCCCGCCGCTTTGCGGCGGCGGCCGTCCTTCCGGTCTCGGCCTTCGGCCTCGGGCTGCCTGCCACGAGGGCCCTATGGGCCGTGGTCAGGCAGCATCCCGCCTCAAGCGGGACCATTTTTCCAGTCCTGCCTGGCGCAGCGGCGACCGAATCCCATTAAGTCAACTGTTCATGTTCGCGCCAATCGGCATCCGCAACAAAATCAATATCCGCATGTCCTGATTGTAAAACTCTTCAACAATTCAACTTTTCAACTGCTCCTCGTGGGTGCCCCTACACTGGTGGTTGATTCTTGCAACTGCATCCACTTGGGGGTCACCCAGGAGGGGGTAGCGGAGGACCGGCGCACGAGTGGTTATAGGGAAAAAGAGTGCGCGTGCCGGGCCGGAGCGAGGGGGACGACCCTTGGAAGTACCCGACGGGGTAAACCTCCCCCGCAAAAAGATATTCTTTATTGTCAATAATAAAATGATGAAATACTGGATCAGGGAACGATCCACCGCCCAATACCATCAATCTGCGGATCGCTCCCGTTCTTCCACGGACCCGGATGGCCCGCGATGAATTCGTGCGCCGAAAGGCCGAGCGCGAGCGGGATGCGCATGGCGGCCGGGATGCCGGCGTCCTCCACGCTCTGAACCTTGACGGGATGGAAATAGGTCGAAAGATATTCGAGCAGGGTGAGGTTGTGCGCGCCGCCGCCCGACACCCATACGGTCTCGGGCGTCAGCACGTGGCGGTATTCCCGCTTGTAAAAATCGAACGCGGTTCGCGCGGTGAGCGCCGTGAGCGTGGCCGCCCGGTCCTGGGGAGAAAGCGCCGCGACTTTGGGATGGCGGTAGAGCTCGGCAAAATCCTGCACAAAGGCCTGTTTCGGCGCCGGCCTCGCAAACCATTCCTGCGACGCAAGCTCGCTCACGCACTCGTTATTGAGGGCGCCGCGGGCCGCAATAGAGCCGTCCCGGTCAAAGCCGTCGGCGCCGCCCGCATCGCGCGCCGCAAGGTTGACAAGGCACGTTCCCGGCCCGATGTCGCTGTCGAGCACGGTGTGCATTGCCTGATTGTCAACCACCGTGAGGTGCGCCATGAGGCCGATGTTGAGGTACACCGAAACCGGCTCAACGTTCTTCGCGACCTTGACGTTACCCGGGAACAGGGGCAGTGTTCCTGCGCCCCCGGCCAGGATGTTGTGCCGGGAAAACTCGGTGACCACGGGCACGCCGAACGCCGACGCCAGGAGCTGGCCGTCCCCGAGCGACACGTCCCAGCAGTGCGCCTGTCCCCCGCCGTCCACGGGGCCGCTGTAAAGAGTGCATTTGTTAAGCACCACGCAATGCGGCGTGCGCACGGACTTGTGCGCGTGCGAAAGAACGGCGCGGCCGCATTCGAGGAACAGGTGCGACACCCTGCGGTCGAGCCAGGCATGCTTCCGGATCTCCATCGCCGCCTGCGGCGAGAACGCCGCGGCCCCTATGGCCTCCTCCACCGCGTCCGGATACGGAACCACCGCGTGCGAAACCGTCTCCCACGCGTCACCCTCCACGCAGATGTAAATTCCCTGGATGCCGCTCTGCGGCCCGCCCGCAGACAGGATGAGCATGCGGAGTTTCTTTGTTTTTCTGAGCTTGAGCAGATGGTTCATAGTTTGGTTCCAAGAGTTACAATGTATAAATAATACATAGCCGGGGAGGGAGCAACAGGGGATTGGAGTGCGGGTAACAGGACCGGCATAAGGCGGGTCATTGCACAGTGACATGACTGATTTGGTCGAAATCGGGCTTTTTTATAAAAGAGCGATGGGTTTTCTTGAAGAAAACACTTTTGTTATTTTGTCTTTGTTTTTTGATTTTAGTCACCTATATTATCTACAATGAGGCAGGTTTGCAGGCCTGACCTGAAAGGAATCGGAACTGTTTTGTCCAGATTTTGGAAGGGGTTTCCGGGAGGAAGGAAACCTTTAGATAAAGGACAAAAGATCATGAAAAGAATCGCCCTTGTTATCCTGTCTGTAATGACGTCCTTTTCTTCGTCATTCGCAGCGACATGCGATATCAAGATTGACAATGCGCTGTGTCAACAGATGGCGAGCCTGGCACAGTCATCATTGATCCCAATCGAGATTCTGCTCCCCGAGCCACCTTTCAGCTATCCCAATAAAATGGAAGTCAGCGCGGACAGCGCGCGGAACTACAGCCTGATGGTCTAGGACTCTCTGAGCCGTCACCTGACAGCCATCGAACCGCAGATCGATTCGCTGTTTGTGAAATATGTCCTGCTGTCCATTTTAACCGGCCAAAGAATTTCTCCGCCGAATGTTTCTTATGACTATTTTTTGGACGTGAAGGCATCGGTTGCAACGATCAATCAACTGGCGCAGGAGAATCTTGTTGCAAGAATAGATTTGTTTTCGGCCCCCGGCATTCCCACCACGGTTCCCAATTTGAGCATTTTGTCAACGCAGTTTCCTTTTGACACGGTATGTACCGGTCTTATCACGGACAATGGAACGCTTTTAGCGGATACGGTCGTTGTCGCGCGGTACGGCATGAAATTCAAATTTGGCCCTTTGTCAACCAGCCTCGTTTGCTGTCCCCAGGACATAGCATTTGATTTTGGAGTTTCGACCCTGAAAGACAACAGGTTTCCGCAGGACGAAACCCCACTTTTGTCCGGAGGAAGTTATGACGGATCGGTGTGCTCTCCTCCGTGTACTTCCTATGTGAATATAGACAGCAGCTACAAGACACATGAGTATCGATTTCCGCTGGCAGACCCGCTTGGCCATGTTTTGTATATGAAAGTTTTGGATGGGTCAAGACCCGATTCGATAAGGGTCCGCTTCGACACAGTCTCCTTTCTGTCAACCAGCAGTATAAGCGTTCGTCCTGCCGGGAGAAATTTGGGCAAGCCCGCTCTTGGTTTCGATAAGAACTTTGTGACCGTCCACGGACTTGACAATGGCAAGATCACAATTTGCGACCTATCCGGCAGGAGACTCTTTTCGTCCGCTCTTTATTCGGACGACGCACGAATACCTTTGCCAGCATTGTCCAGGGCCGGAGTCTTTGTCGTCAAGGTGACGGCCGGCCCTGACGAATTTGTGGTCAAGAAATGCACGGTGCGCTGACGAGGAACTGGGAATGCGGATTATGGAATCATTTCAGCCGCAGATTCGCTGACCCGACTACTCCTGTAGCGCTGTATGCAGTCCTAGTCGTGGTGCTTCGCTCCGCTCGCAATGACCTGATCCCGTCTTCAATCCCTGCAGTCAACTGTTAACCGTCAACGTTCAACTCGTTTTCTTGGTGCCCCCGCAACCGAGGTTTCTTTCTCGCAAATCAACTGACTTGGGGGCTACCCACGAGGGGGTGTGGGGCCAGACGACCGGCGCAAAATAAAATAAAAAGCAAGGGAACATCATGATGTGCCCCTACATTGCGCCGGTTGGCCGGACCCCAGGGGGAAACCTCCCCCTCCAATAAATTCTCTTATCCTAGCGGATTGTAACCTTCTCTCCTCAATATCTTCCCCTCATGTAGTGCACCCTGTTATATTTTACCCCTACCAAAAATCGGGAGAAAACAAACATGCGAGACATCTTTTCGTACACCAATTTCAGGAACTATCTCAAGGACTACTACAAGGCACAGAAACGGGTGAACCCCGAGTTTTCCCACCGGTGGTTTGTGAGGAAGCTCGGGCTCACAACGTCCAATTACGTGCTGTCGATCATGGAGGGAAGGCGGAACCTGCCGCAGGACATTTCGCTCAGGTTTTCCGCTCACATGGGGCTCAAGAAGAAGGAAACACTCTACTTCGAGCACATGGTGGCCTTCCTGCAATCAAAGAGCGCGTTTGCACGGAAGGAATACTGGTCTCGCATGGCGGGCCTCAACCCGAGGCTTAGGAAAAGGAAGAGACCGCGGTAGGTTCAGAAGCCTGCGGCCGCGCCGCAGACTCCACACAGGCAGCCGCAAACAAAAATGCCGGAGCGCTTTGAGCGCCCCGGCGTTTTTGTTTCTTCTCGCGCAAAGGTTCTATTTCTTGGGAGACGGCGGCTGGGCAAACCCGGGCGCCGCGGCCGAAGGCTGCCTGGGTTGCTGCTGCGCGGCATACACCATGATCTGCTGCCTGAACTGTTCGGCCCGCTTGTCGCCCGGATGCGATTCCTCAAACGAGGTTATCACGGCGATGGCGCTGTCGAACTGCCTTATCTCGAGATAGTTCTTGG